>JAUIHJ010000190.1 GCA_030432015.1 bacterium | reverse complement strand
GGGCGAATTGCGGCGGCGACTGGACGAGTTGGAATTATCCGAGAACACGATCCTGGTGTTCATGACGGATAATGGAACGGCGAATGGAGGTAAGTTCCAAGGTCTGGATTCCGAGGTTCGTGAAGGCTTCAACGCAGGCATGCGCGGCAAGAAATCGTCGGTGTACGAAGGCGGGCATCGCGTGCCGTTCTTGATTCACTGGCCGGCCGCCGGCATCACGGGCGGTCGCGACCTTGGTTCGCTGGCAGCTCATATCGATGTCCTGCCGACTCTGGCCGAACTGTGCGGAGTCCAAGTACCTGGGAATCACCACCTCGATGGCGTCTCATTCGCCAAACAGCTGACCGACACGAGCGCTCCGCCTCATCGCGATCACCTGGTCGTTCAGTTTCAGGGCGGGGCATACTTTCGTCAGCCGCCTCAGCCGTGGAGTGACACTTGTGTGCTGCGGAAGAACTGGCGACTGATCAACGGGAAGGAGCTCTATGACATGCGGCTTGATCCTGCGCAGCGCCACGATGTGGCGGCGGATCATCCAGAGATCGTCAAAACCTTGCGCGGACACTACCAGCCGTTCTGGGATTCCGTCGCGCCGCGCATGACGCCAGTCCGCATTGACCTGGGCAATCGCCAGGATAATCCGACCGTTCTTTGCTCACAGGACTGGTACATGCCAACGGGAAACCCGCCGTGGAACTTCGGGGCGATCAGGAAACGGCCCAGGACAACCGGGCCCTGGATGGTCAACGTCAAAGTGGCGGGGCGCTACCGGCTGACGCTACGACAGTTGCCGAAGGAGGCCAACGCCGAAGTCAAAGCGGTGCGGGCCCGGGTCGTGATTGGTGGGCAGGATCAAACAATGAAGGTGGAAAGCGGCTGCCAAGGCGTTATCTTTGAGCTGGACTTGCCTGCGGGGCCAACCGAGTTGCTGACATATCTTTATGACGCGAACAATCGAGCCGGAGGAGCCTATTTTACCTCGGTGGAACATCTTGCAGCGGCTGCGGCGCAGACGGCGGAGCCGCACGACGGCCGTTGCGAGCCCAAGCAATAGACGTCCGTTTCCGCGTCGTGCGATGACGATAGGCTCGGCAACATCACCCTAACTCGATCATCAACGATCACTTGTAGAGATCCTTGCCATGGAACGCACCGAGTCCGCGCAGATTCGCATTGGCTTAACCCTGCTGGTCGCCACACTGGCCGTCACGGCACTGCCCGTCACGGCATTGGCCGTCGAGTCCAAGTTGATTGAACAATTCAAGTTCAGCGGTGGCATCGTGGTGGCGCTGGATTTTGACGACGGTAAGCGTCTCGCGGATCTGGCAACCGACGGCCCGTTCATCATTCATGGGCTGTTGCGTGACGAGGCTCGTGTCACGGCGGCGCGGCAGGCCATTCAGCAGGCGGGTGTATACGGAAAGGTTTCGTGCGACAGTTACAATGGGCGAGATCTGCCGTATGTGGACGGCTTGGTCAACCTGGTGCTGTGCAAGGCCTCCTGCCAGGTGCCGGAGGCCGAGTTGATGCGTGTGCTTGTTCCCGGCGGGCGTCTCCTGGTCGAAACAGCGGACGGTTGGAAGAAGCAAGCGAAGCCGATTCCCGACAGTCTGGACGAGTGGAACCAATTCCTGCATGGTGCTGACAACAACGGTGTCTCGCTGGACGATGTCGGGCCTCCCCAGCGCCTGCGCTGGCATGATACGCCGGAATACGGGCGATCCAAGTCGCTGGCCCCTTCCTTTACCAACATGGTCTCCGCCGCTGGTGTGTTGTTCACCATCGAGGACCGGGCGACGACCGAAGACGTCAATGCACCCGTTGGGTACTACCTCGTGGCACGTGACGGGTTCAACGGCATCGAGCTGTGGAAACGGCCGATGGAGCAATGGAGCAAGTGGCAGACAGGCAGCATCAAGTCGATTCCGACCCAGCAGCAGCGGTGCCTGGCGGCGGTCGGTCGGAACGTTTACGTCTGCTCGGGGTTCGGCGGCCCCGTCACCGCATTTGCGATCCGCAATGGAGCTCAGAGGCGGGTCTTTGCTCAAACAGCAGGGACGACGGAGTTTGCCATCGATGGCCAATCGCTCTACGTCATCAAAGGTACACCCTACAAACTTCCGCGAGCGGCAGCGACGGACGGTCGCGCTGAGCTTTGCGCCGTCAACCTGGATGACGGCAAGGTACTCTGGAGCCAATCGATCGTGGACGAGTACACCGGAGGCACATTCGCGGTGAAAGGTCGCCATGTGGTGTATCACAGCACGAGCGGGTTGACCTGCCTGGACCGTGTGAGCGGGGACGTACTGTGGACCGAAGTGATTCCAATCAAGTCCGCGCCGCCCGTCACGGCCAGGGCACGCGCCGCCATTCGACGAGGGAAGAAACCCAACGCCCCCGATCTGTTCTCCTGCAATATCCATCCCACGGTCGTGCTGACCGATGACACCGTCTTCTGCGCCATTCATGACACCATCACTGCCAAGCGTCTTGCCGATGGAAAGACAATGTGGACGTCGCCGGCGGGGAAGAACTACATGAAGAGCACTGAGGTCTTTGTCGCCAAGGGGTTGGTATGGAGCCGCGACTTGAAGGGACGCAATCCCAAGACCGGTGCGGTCGTCAGGGCGCTGGCTCAGGAGATGACCGGTCCGATGTCGCATGACCGCTGCTACCGCAATCGCATCACGCATCGGTATTACGTGAACAGCGCCTCGGGCGGCAGCGACTTTGTAAAGCTGGATGGCACCGCGGAGTCGCCCAACCCCTGGGCGCGTTCGACCTGCGGACTCGCGGTGATGCCCGCCAACGGCATGCTATATAATGGTCCCTATGTCTGCCAGTGCGCAATAGGCACCATGGCCAGCGGCGTGAATGGTTTCTACAACGGCTCCGGCAATGCCGACCAACGCTTCACGGTGGCGATTGAGCCGCGTCTGGTGAAAGGGCCAGCGTTTGGTCCTGGCGACGACGCCGTGTCCACGGCAGACGACTGGCCGACCTATCGTTATTCGGCCATGCGCAGCGGAGTCGCGCCGGGGCGCACGGCGGAAGCGGTCACCACGAAATGGCGTGTCGATATTGGATCGCACCCCACGGCGCCGGTCGTCGCCGGTGATCGTGTCTATGTGGCGGACCGCGATAGCCATACCCTCCATGCACTGAATCGAGAGAGCGGAGAGACCTGTTGGACGTTTATCGCTGATGGACGCATTGATAGCCCGCCCACCTGGCATCAGGGCATGATCCTGGTCGGCAGTCGCGGCGGATCGGTCTATTGCCTGAGGGCATCCGACGGTCAGTTGGCTTGGAAGTTCAATGGCCTGCCGGAGCGGCGGCTGATCTGTGACACCGGCCGACTTGAATCCGCCTGGCCGGTGCATGGCAGTATCATGATTCGTGACGACACGGCTTACTTTGCGGCGGGACGCAGCACATTCCTGGACGGCGGTATTGCCGTGTTCGGATTGGACCCGGTCACCGGCGCGATGAAGCACGGCCGAATTATGCAGGGGCCCTATGAGGATGAGGCCCGCAGCTTTCCGATTCGAGCGAGGGGACAGTTTCAGTTGGAAGGCTGCAAGGCCGACATTTTCTCGTGCGCGGGCAGCGAACTGTTTATGCGAAATCAGGCGTTCAAGCCCGACCTCGAACCGATCGTGTCCGAAAGTGTCAAGACTCTCCACTTGCTGGCTTCGCCCGGCTTCCTGAATGACTCGCCCCAGCACCGCACGTATTGGACCGTGGATCGGGATCTACGGTATGGCGGCGCCATGGGGACCTTTGGTGCTGGTCCGGCAGGCGACACGATTGCCTTTGACGGCAAGCTGTTTTATGAAGTCAGGGGCTACGCGCCTGGTCGCAATCTGCCCGGTCGGGGACGCGGAGTGAATCAACTGGAACTCTATTCCGTGTATTCCGGCAGCTTTGGCGGCCTGGGACGGCAGGAGGACAAGTCCGCCATCCCAGCGACAGGCACCTGGACGAAGCGCTGGAATACGCCCACGCCGTTCGCTGGGCACGCGATCGCTGCCGCCGAAAATACCTTGATGGCGGCGGGGGTTCCTTTGCTCGAGGGCTACTCCGTGGAGGATACCAATGCCTCCTACGCTGGCGAAAAAGGCGGCATCGCCTGGCTGCTGGATGCCAAGGACGGTCACCAACTGCAGGAACTGCGATTCGATGCGGCGCCCGTCTGGGACGGCATCGCGATTGCCCACTCCGATTTTTTTCTCTGCCTGAAGGATGGTTCGGTTGTGTGCCTTGCCGCGAAGTGATCAATACGGTCGACGCCAGATCACGCCATGATCGAACTGGATGTCAACCATTTCGGAATTCCTCTGGCTCCTAATTTTGGATTGAGCTTAACGATGCGAACAATTCTCATGCTGTGTACGTTGCTGGTGATTTCCGCACAAGCCGGTTTGACCGTTGCGGAGCCGACCCGGCCGAACATTGTCGTCTTCCTGGCGGACGATATGGGGTGGGGCGATGCCGGATGCTATGGCAGCGAACTCATCAAGAGTCCGAACATCGATCAACTGGCATCGCAGGGCGTTCGCTTCACACAATGCTACGCCGCGTGCGGTGTCTGTTCGCCATCGAGATCTTCGATCTTGACCGGGCGGACGCCGTTTCGCAACGGTGTTTGGCAGCACCTGTCGGGTATCCACGAAGCGCACCTGCGGACCAGCGAAATCACCTACCCGAAACTGCTCAAGACCGCTGGCTATCAGACGTGTCATGTCGGGAAATGGCACCTCAATTCCCGGCATCAGTTCAATTCGCCTGAGTTCCCGCAACCTGGTGATCACGGCTACGACTATTGGATGGCAACTCACAATAACGCGGAGCCAAGCCATCAGAACCCCATTAACTTCGTGCGTAACGGAAAGCCGGTCGGCGAACTCAAAGGTTTCTCGGCTCCATTGGTCGCTCAGGAAGCGATACACTGGCTGAACGAGATTCGAATTCCCGACAAGCCATTCGCGCTGTCGATCTGGGTTCACGAACCGCATCATCCGATTGCGACCGATCCGCAATTCAGCGGAAAATACGGCGATCATCGAAACCGAACGTACATGGGAAACATCACGCAACTCGACTTCGCTTTGGGCACGGTCATGGACGCGCTGGAGGCGAAAGGTTTGGCCGAGAACACGCTGCTGATCTTTACCTCGGACAACGGTCCGGAAGGTCGGGGCGGTCCGGTTGGAGGTTCCACCGGTGGATTGCGAGGCCGTAAGCGAGACGACCATGAAGGTGGCATCCGAGTTCCCGGGATCGTGCGCTGGCCAGGTCACATCAAGCCGGGAACGGTCAGCAATACTCCGGTGATCGGCTCGGACATTTTTGCCACGGTGCTGCACGTTGCCGGAATCGCGCTGCCGGCCGATCGCACGATCGATGGTGTCAGCCTGCTGCCAGCATTCGAGGGAAAGCCGGTTGAACGGAAGGTTCCGCTGTTCTGGCGAACCCATGTCTCGCGTCCCGACAGCCGCGTCGCACTGCGAATCGATGAATGGAAGATCGTCGGCAACGACACGATGGAGGAATTTGAACTGTTCCAGATCGAGAACGATCCGCAGGAACAAAACGATCTTTCCGAGGCGATGCCGGAGAAGCTGACGGCAATGAAGAAGACGCTGTTCCAGGTGTGGGCCGACATCGAAGCGGAAGGCCCGAAAGAATGGTGGCACAACCCAAAGATTCGCCCTCGGCGCGGATCGACGGTCCCCTACTGATTGCCAAAACAATTCTTCGGCCGCCTTGCTTCGTGCCGCCGAAAGATAGAAGATAGGCCTCTCGTTTCGACGGCTCCATGCCGATCTTCGCACTCCGAGATTTCATAGGAAGCATCACTGCTATGTCTGAACGCATCGTCCTCCGTACTGGCGAATCCTTGGTTGCGGGTGGCCCGCCTTTCACCGCTGCCGAACCGGAGGTCGTGATTGGTGAACTCGACGGGCCGGTTGGCACGGCGCTCGCCACGCTCACTGGCGACCAATCGATGGGACACTCGAAAGTGTTTGCCATTCTCAATACCGATATCCAAGTTCGCCCGGTTACGCTTTGCGTGAGCAAAGTGACCGTCAAGAATAGCCGTTACACAAATATTCTCATGGGCACCGTTCAAGCGGCGATCGCCAACGGCGTCCTGGATGCTGTTCGAGCCGGCGACTTGCCAAAAGAAAAGGCGAACGACCTGGGCATCATCTGTAGCGTATGGCTTAACCCGGGCGTGGCGACGGACGACAACCTCGACCACCAGGCCCTCTTCGATATCCACCGCAAAGCCATGGCACAAGCGATCCATAAAGCCATGAAGTGCGAGCCTTCCATTGATTGGCTGCTGGAAAACCAGGACAAGATCACGCACAAGTACTTCCAGATGGGGCTGGACGGCAAGATCTAACGGAGCGCAGGATGCGCGTCGCGAGCGCGATTCTAAATGGCGGATTGCGATTCAGCACTGCACACCGCGTCAGCGGGACAGGCACCTTGTTCGCCGAGCGGCGGTTTTTCCCCAGTTGGATCGAATGGGCGGCGAAAAACGAGCCGGTCCCGGATTGTCGTCGTATTGCACTCGGTCATGTGGCTTGATACCGGCCGGCGTTGCTGGTTTTCCAATCCGGATTCAGACGATTCGCCAGGTCTGGATGCGCGGTGGGAATCTGAATTCGCAGTGATTCTTGCTACGGCGTCGGACCGACAAGCGGATCCAGGAACCGGTAGAATTCCTGCGTCGCTGGATCGTCGGGCTGGCCGAGGTCGTTATTCAGGCGACTATGGTTGCTATCACGCTTGCCGTATAAGCGAACAGGAACCTGGGCTGCATTCAGCACGCTCGCCAGCCGATTTGCCTGAGCTCGCGTGTCTGGATTTCCCGGGAAGTACAGGAGGAGAAAAGGGGGGATGTCCTTGCCTTTGGCGACGTGCGTGACTGCGGAAAAATCAACGTGCTTCTTGGGGTCGTTGCCGAATTTTTGACGATGACCAAACGAGAACATTTCGCCGCCGTACAGCGTTTGCCGATGTTCCGCCGTCATAATGATTTTAGGGATGTCGTAAGTATCGCCGTCCACCGGGATGCAGCCTTTCAGAACCTTCGCCGGCACGCCTGCTTGCTGCAAGTAGCGATGATCGATGCAGATCAGCGCCGCCAACTGTGCGCCAGCCGAATGTCCACCCACAAAAATACGCTCCGGATCGCCGCCGTATGTGGCGATGTGCTTATGGACCCAGCCAAGTGACGCGACGACGTCGCCAATCAACTCGTCCATCGTCACTTCTGGCAGAAGTCGGTAATTTGTCGAGACAAAAACAAAGCCTCGCTCGGTCAAGACCTTGGGCTTGAGTGCTACATCATCCTTGTCTCCCGCCTGCCACCCGCCACCGTGAATCCAGAACATGACAGGCAGACGCTTGCTGGCCGAATCCTTGGGTGCGTAGATATCGAGGACGTGACGTTCGTGGCCGTCGTCAAGGTAACGTACATCGGATGTTAACGACTGGGCGATCGCCGCATTACACGAGATGTGAAGGGCGAGAACAACGGCGAAGGTGACTGGTACGTGGTTCATAGCAATGATCCTTGACTTGGTCTTGGTACCGACAATCGTTTCTTGGGAAAAGGTTTGGCCAGTCGACCTGACGCTGTCCGAATAATTCTCTCTCCGTGTGGCGGGTATGAGAAATGCCGCCTTCTTACTGTAACAATGTGGTTCGTTCGGGCTCTCGACGAACGAACCTACTTGGCAAAATTCGGATGCTTCGAATCTCCCAGCGATTCCAGGTAGGCCAGCAGATGCAGGATTTCGTCCTGAGTGAATGTATTCAACAATGCGGTGGGCATCGGTGACACTGGGGAAAACTCACGTGATTCGATCTCGGATGCCTTGATGATGACGGTCGTGCTTTCCAGCGGATTCGGACGAATGACCACTTGTTCTGGAGTCTCTTCGGTGACGCGTCCAATGACCACTTTGCCGGCGGTCGTCTCGATCACGGTATTCCGGTATTGCTCGGAGAGGACCTTTGAAGGCTCTGTCATCGCTTCCAGGATATCCTGCCGTTTGAATCGCGTCGCGACCGCAGTCAGGTCGGGCCCGATTGCGCCGCCCTGGTCACCGTAACGATGACACGTACTGCATTGCGCCTGATAGAAAATCTCTTTCCCTTTCGCGAAACTGCGCCCCGTGCTGACCTGGGGCAGAATGGGGCGCAGGTCGGCGGTGGTCCACTCTCTTACCAGCTTGCGCGAATCCAACGGGGGGGCGGGCTTTCGAGTTTGCTTTGCGGTGTACGCTGTCAACACGTCCGAGAGGGCGATGATCTCCTCGGCCGACATGGTGAACTTCGCCTCTTCGTGGGCATGAGCCAGGAAGTTGGCGAAGCTGGCACCGTTGCGGAAGCCAATCCCCGCGTCTTGAAACCACTTCACAACGTGCTCTGGATGTTCGGTCGAACGCCCCTCATTCCACCACGACAAGTAGGCTCTGCGGAGATCGAGGTTCCATCCCGTTTTTGCGAGGCGCAAATGCACCGCGTAGGCCAGCTGTTCTTCCTGCGTTGTGGCGGACTTCAGCAGCGCCATGGTTTTGGCGACCGCCTGGGGTGCGTTCAGGGCAAGCAGGATCTGGCAGAGCTCGCGGTTGACGGTTTCGCTGGCGGACGGATATAGCGGATCGAGGTCAGCGATGACCTGCGCCGCGAGATTCCCGGTCGGCACTCCCTGCCGCGCGATCGAGACTTGGATGACGCGCAGCTTGTTAAGCGTCTCCTCTTCAGTGAGGCCGGCGAAGGAAATCGACGTTGCCGCCTTCAGAACGGAAGGTTGCGAATCGGCGGCGCCCAGCCGGGCCAGCGATAACAGCGACGTAAAAGCCGCTGTTGGATTCTTTTCCGCCAAAGCTCTCGCTTGCCACTGGGCAACTGGATTGCGTTCAATCGCCAGGCGCGCTGCATAGCGGATGTAACGGTCAGAACTGCTCAAATGAGGCCATGCGAATTCGACTGCCTTGGGATCGACCTCGACGTTGAATGCTTCGAGTTGACGGCGGAGGCTTCGCGAATCGCTGCCAGTCGCGTTGTGCAGCGCTTCCGCGGCTACGGCGTCGGCCGTTTCATTCCCAACGTACTTAACGCGAAATAGCCTGGCCTGAGTCCCCCGGCCGCCGGTTGTGAAGTAGAGCGAACCATCCGCCCCGACCACGGCGTCGGTCAGATTCAGCGGCGTCCGCCCACCGCTGCCACGTAAGGATTTTGGTGCGACGAAATTCTCGAATGTGCCGCGATAGCTGGCTCCCTCGGGCGTCAGGTGGACGGCGATCAAACGGCCGTACGTCCAGTCGCAAACGTAAAACGCCTTCTGATACTTGACGGGAAAGTTCGCTCCGGTGCCGAACACCACGCCCGTCGGGCAGCCGATACCGATCGTGGTCGTTCGTGGCAGACCGTCGGCATAATGCTCCGGCCATTTGGCAGTGCCTTCGCGAAAACCGTTGTCGCCACCACGCACCGCATGGAAGACGTGAACCGGGCGATACCAGGGCGTTCCCCAGTCCCATTCCATGTCGCTGTCGAAGCCGAATAACTCGCCATCGGCGTTGAAGTCGATGTCATATGTGTTGCGTTGTCCGGCAGAGAACAATTCGATGTTCTGACCGTCCAAATCCATGCGAGCCACGTACCCACCGGGCGGTTTGGCACCCGCGCCAAAGCCGTTGCCGTCTTCCATTCGCGGCAGCGCGAGGTCGTCGCCGTAATTGCGATGAGGTGAACTGTCCGCAAGATCCTCAGGAATGCCGGTGAAGTTTCCGCACACCGCATACAGCATGTTGTCCGGGCCGAGCACCAAGCCGTGGGCTCCGTGTTCGCCGGAACCGCCACGCCACGCGCGCAGGAATTCCACGTCGTCGTAACTGTCGTCCCCTTTGGTATCCTGGCAACGATACAGTCCGAAGCCGCGTTCGCCCTTGCCACTGATGTACAGCAGATCGCCGACGAACAGCATCCCCATCGTCTCGCTCACGGGTATATTCAGGATTTCCTGTTTCGTAACGTTGCCGTCGTCGAGCGTAACACGTGTGATTGGCTGGCCACTTTGACCGCCCAGCAACAGGCGACCCTGGGAATCGTTCGCGAGGCAAATCCAGGAACCGTTCTCTTGGGCATCGGCTTTCAGGACGTGTTCAATCGTAAAGCCGGGAAGCGTGTCCAAAACATCAGCGGCGTTCTCGATGTTCGCAGGCTTGGAGCCATCCGCCGGTCCGTAAACCGCCTTGAGAATGACCAGCTTTTTGCCGGCTGGTGCAGCGATCTCGATTTTTCCGTTCTCACCGACTTCCCGCTTCTGCTTTTCTGCGCCGATGCGGTATTCAATCGTGAGCTTCTTCGGAATGCCAGGAGCCGTATCACCGAACGTCCCGTTACTGGCCCGGACCGAAAGCGTGTTGCCCTGAAGCGCGGCGGCAACCACCGACGTCACGTCGGTTGGGTCATCGGCGAATGCCGCTGTGGCGAACAGGGTCAACACGATCATGATCGCCTGGGAACGAAATAAACCACTCTTCATGTTCAAAAGTCTTTCGGCTCTGCATATTGTTTGAAACGACACTCGTCACTTACGGCACGGAATCAGCGGCATTGTCGGCTATTTGCCGGATGCGTGCCCTACTTCTGTGATTGGTGTATGGAATCCACGCCGTATTCATCCTCCAGTCAAACGATGGAAAGCTTTTCCACGTCAACGCTCACGGACGACACAGGCACGGAACATGATTCGGACGGTTGTAAACGCCGTCGCGACCACGGTGGTCGCGGCTGTTGCTCGCGGCCAACCGGCTTACGCGGGGTCAAGGTGGCGATTCGGCCTGCTCCACGTCGGGCCGACCGGAGTGTTCATGGTGACGATGTGGCTCGCTCGATGTGGATTCGGATTTTGACAACGGCGTTACTTGAAGCTGTAACTCATTCGGACCTTTGTCGCTCACTTCGGCGGCGAGTCCGGATGTGGCATACGAACCGAACTGTGGATGCACGACGCCTTCGGTGCTGGGGTGGAAGTTGGCGATGCCTTCGACCATCACCATCTGCACGACGACGCAATCGTGCATGCCAGCCACCGCCCCGTCGCCCGATTCGTAGGTCGTCAACACGAAGCGACCATCAGAATTGATCGTGCCGCGAGCGTGAATGCTGTGCTCTCGCGACTTTAGTTCCACCGTGCCGACGTGGACCGGCGATCCGTCGGCAAAGACGACTTTCCCCGAGACGGGATGGGTGGGTAGCCGGCCATCGGAACAACCGGCATGAGCGACGACGAAAGCGGCGAGCATTACGATGCCGCATGTTGACTTCCAATCACGCATCGCAGCCCGCCCCATCAATTGTCAAGTTGTACGACCTGCCCGTCGCGCCGATTGCATAAGCGTCCCAGCGTGTCGGTGTCGAGCGTCGTGGCAATCGCCCGCACGCTGCCGTCGGCCATCGCGAAGTGACTGACGCCCGGATG
>JAUIHJ010000189.1 GCA_030432015.1 bacterium | reverse complement strand
AATAGCACCACATTGCGCGGGGCCGCCCCAGCGGTCGTTGCCCAGCCGGGTGATCCGATGACATAGCCGGCCGTCACGACCAGCAAGATGATCCATGAAATGCGTTGCATGAGAACCCTCATAGGAAAGAGACTGGCATCAGGTGCATGGGTCTGGCGATTCGACAGTCTAACGAGCGTACTGTCTGCGAGTCCAAACTTCAACGGAGGGCCAGCCTGGGACGCGTCCTCGTTTGATGTACGTCGAAGTCCGCGGTTGTTTTGCCTTGGAATTCACTTGTTGGCACGTGACCAAGATGCGCGACTCGATCGTCGCGAAGCGACAACCAACCACACCACACCACCACATCGCCACACCACCACATCGCCACACCACCACATCGCCACACCACCACATCGCCACACCACCACGTCACCACACCACCACGTCACCACACTGCCGCGTCACCACACTGCCGCGTCACCACACTGCCACGTCACCTCACTGCCACGCTGCGGACGATGAAGGCAACGGGCCACGTCTATCACTGTTTGTGAACGGATCGTTCATTCGCCGACCAAACCCAAGACCGCAGTAGGCACAAACTGACTGCGAGCAAGATTGGAAATGCGGGAAGAAAGGCGATGCCGCCGAATATCACATCGAGGCCGGCCCATCGATTCCCAATTTCGACTGGGCGTTGAATGAAGCGGGCAAGGCAGCAAGAATAGACGGCAATGAAAATGCCGCCGGCAAAGAACAGCAACGCCGCCCGGCCACGCCTCCACGGCTTGCCGTAACGTCGGTTTCCGACGATCACAGACAACAGGGCAGACATAAGAATTACGGCGAGGAAATTGGTCTGGGGTGAGGCCGTCGCGACGAGCGTCGTCCAGCCAAAGAACATTCCGGCAAGTGTTGCAGCGCGAAAAAGCGCCGCGATCGAAAATGTTGAGCGACGGTGGTGTCGTCGTGCTTCGGGGTCGCGAAAGTAACAGGCTTTTTCGGGCTCGTCCACGCGATCAGATCTCCGCAGAGCGAATCCAACGACGGAAAGCGTTGAACCGAACGTAAATGAGATGTCGATAGAGTTCATCGCTGCTGAGCAATTCCGCATGCGGTCCCCGCGCATGAAGCTTGCCTTCGTGAAACACATAAACCAGGTCCGCGGAACGGATCGTGGCGAGTCGCGACGGAATCGTCAGGACCGTGGCGGATTCGGCCGCCTCCGCCAACGCGTCGCGAACCTCACGTTCGCTCTCCTCGCCGACGACAACCGGCTCCTGGATCACCAGGAGCGACGGCTCGCGGATCAAGGCGCGGGCCAGGGCAATGCGAAACGCCTGGTCTTCCGAGAGTGGTGTACCGTCGAGACCAACGCGAGTTTCAATGCCGGCAGGCAACTCTTGAATGAAATGCGTGGCCCGCGCTCGAGCCACGGCGGCCCGAATCTGGTTCGCGGAGAACCGCGTGTCCGCACACGAAATATTCGTCGCGATGCTGCCCGTAAACAGGAAACTGTCGCGCCACACCAGAATTGCCTGCTCGCGGACCGCGGCCAAGGCCACGCTTCGAATCTCCTGGCCGTCAAAAAGAATTCTACCCGCGGTCGGATCGTATAGACGCGCCAGCAAACCGGCCAGCGCCAACGGCGTCTGCGAATCGGACGCTAAGATCACAATCCGCTTTCGCGCGGGAATCTCAAACGAGACATGGTCCAAGAGGCGAGCCACCTCCGAGTCGCCGGGAGTGTCCCGCGCCCCGAGTTCGACCGGGCTGGTAAGCGACACGTCATCAAAGCGAATTTCACGCTGCAACCGCGCCAGCGTATGGGCGCTGGGAGCCTGGCGAACGACGGGTTCACTATCCAAGTAAGCGAAGATTTCGCGGGCCGCCTCGTCCGCGTCGTCCTGCTCGCGCTTCATGCGGAGTAGACGCATCGCAGGGAAGTAGGACGATCCGAGGGCGACCGCCAGCACGACGGTCCCGGCAACCGTCACGCCTTCGGATAGCCCGACAACCAGTAGCAACAGGCCTACGGACAGCAAGGCGATGACGGAGACCAGCGGCCAGATGGCCCCTTCGCTGTTCTTGACGCGCAGCTCGGCCGCCTGGCAGTCGCTCAGTCGCGCTTCAACCGGATCTGCGGGGAACGTGTTCATCCCCAAACTGCTCGCCATCGGGGCAAACCGCAGCAGCGCTTGCAATGACGCACGGCGCTGATCCGCCAGGGTGCTCCACGTTTGAACGTCGGCTTCGACGCGCCGTTTCACGGCACGATGAAGGCGGAAGAGGTAACCCACCAGCAGAATGGCCAGTAACGTCAGCCAAGCGTTCACCAGCAGGGAAATCAGCATCAGGACCAGCAGCAACAAGCCACAGTAAGGGACGGCGGCCCACCATGCCACCAAACCGCGGCAAACCCTGTCTGCCTGATCGACCGCGAGTTGCTCAGGCCGCATCAGGCTGTGTCTCAACAATTCTCCCGGCCCCAATCGCATCGCCTGGCGGTAGATCGCATCGCGCAGGTGGGTCACAACATGCACCGCATACCGGTGGGAGGTGCGCAGGATCAGCCAGCGGAGCAAGACCAATACGACAGCCAATCCCGCGCCCACGACGATCAGCAGCATCAGGCATCGCGTCCGATCGCCAAAGAATGGCCAGGACACGTATTCGCTCGAAACCCAGGGTCCAAGGACCCAGTCGCGGGGAACTTCCTGGCTGCCCCGACTGACCAGCAACTGGGCAAGCAACCCCAACACCATGAAGAGCATGGAAACGACAAGCGACGCCGCCACACTCGACAGAATCAGCAGGCGATGCAATCCGGGCGCAAAGGCGACAAGTCGTGCGCGCTGGAGAGCTAACGACCGCATGCATATCCCCAACTCGGAGGAAGAACCACGGGCCGCGGCCGCCGAGTTATGCGGGGTCCGTGCGGGTTGTGGTTCGCTCCCGAAGCCCTCAGACTTCGGCGACTATGGGCTCACGCAAGATCTCGATCTTCAAATAACACCAGGGCAAACAACAGCGCCACCATTCCATAAATCAGGCAGTACACCGTTGCCCAGGCGAGATAAACGTAAGGAACCGTCGCACCTCCGGCGATGGCAGCCTGAATATTAAAGTGATCCAGAATTGGCAGAATCGCACTGATCAATTGCGCGAAAAACACAACCGGCTCGAACAGTTCGTTGACGACCGCGTTCTGGACCAGCAAGGGTGCCAGATTCCCGAGCACATAGACAGCAAAACTGATGATAAAGTTGGCCAACATCGGCAGACGGGTCGAGATGGCGACGCTGATCGCGGCGAGCACGCACGTCTCCATGAAACCTAGTAGCAACCCAGGGACAACGCCAACCATTTCAAGCATACAGATTTGCCAGATCGGTTCGGTATTGGAGGTCTCGCGGGCGTCATAAATCGGCTTGTAGGCAACCGCCACCATCAGGATCAGACCGAAGATGCAGAACATCACGGCCACCGTCCAGAAGATGCCCATGTACTTGCCAATGATGAAGGACCTGCGACCAATCGGCTTGGAGAGCACCGTCAGCGCCGTTCGCCCTTCGATCTCATCGGAAATCGACGTGCCGGCCGCCCAGACCGCTTGAATGATGCACAGCACCATGATCAAGGTCATGCCGGAATCTTTAAGAACTTTGATGTCTTCGCCAAACGTGTTGTACGGGATGTAGACGAAAACAATCAGGGCGAACACGCCGATGGCCATCAGGATGGCAAACAGCGGCTGAGCCATTTCGGATTTCAGCGTCGACAGGGCCACGGCGGAAAGTCGCGGCATCACCGTGCGTTGGAACAGGTACAGCAGGAACAGGGCCACCACACCGAGCGCCACAATGATGATCGCTTGCGCTTGCGGGAACTTGGGCTGAGTCACAACGGTCAGTTCCAAGTCGGCTTCCTGGTTGCCATAGTTTCGCACGTAGAGTGCGGTAACCTCGTCACCTTCATCAAAGGGGTCGTACGATTGGCTCGTTTTCAGCCACCGCAGTTCTTCTTCGGCGGCCACCTCAAAAGGAGGATCGATGTCAATATCCGAAGTTTCTCTCGTATCGATCGTTAGGGCTTCGTCGCAATTAAACACCAGCATCCGCAATTCGGACTTATTGAACAACACATCGATCTTGTTCTGCGGTGGATCTGCGGCATCGCTGACTTCGTTCGGCGTTGGAATCGTAAAGTTCGTCGTGGTGGACCCGACGAATGGCGTCCTCGCCAGGGACTGCATGATTTCAGCCGGCTCGTTTACGACCACAACCCCAACCACGGCAAACACGGCGAGGATGGAGATCAGGATGAAAATCGGCCCGAGCGGCCCCTCGCGGACCGCCCCTGGTACTTCGGCCACCGCCCGGCGAGAACTCATCGCCACCAGGGCAAACGCAGCACCGATGGAAAACGGGATCCCGAGCAGGGCGACAAGCGCTGAATTTTCGAGGAACGTGCCGTTGGACTGCCAATCCGCCGCGGCGGGTCGGGCGAGGAAAGCGACAATCAGGCCAAACAGGATGACCGCTAAAATACCGACCAGCGGTAATCTTCGCTGCGGATTCTCCGCCGCCTCAGAGAGGCCCGGAATCCGGGAAACGACCAGTGCGCAGCCCCAGACAACCAGCAAGGCCGCCAAGCCGATCAACGCCCCCACGCTAATAATCCAGACGGGGGTTAACCAATTGTTGACCCAAGTGGGTCCGACCGCGGCAAGCAACATGGAATTCATGGGATTCGTCTGGAGTGAACGATGGGTAGAAAAATTCAAATCTGACTATTTCAGGTGGTACGAGACGACCACGCGTTTGGTTCGCCAACTCAATAGCGGATCTCGAAACCGGTCAATTCGTCCCCGCTGGAGTCGTCTTGGACCTCGACGTCGGTGACATTGCCGGCAAATGTGGTCGCAATCTCCTGCAGGAACGACGATATTTCCGCCTCGCGCCCCTCGACCACGACCTGGACGCGCCGATCAGGCAGATTACGGACAAAGCCGACCACGTCAAAGCGGCTGGCGATCCGGCGCGTGGTGTACCGGAATCCGACCCCCTGAACGTGCCCGGAGTAAAAAACCTGCCTGCGTCGCTTCCCGTCACCCACGGATCGTCCTGAAAAACGGAGGGGTTAATCGGAGTTCTAGTATACTTCGAGTCAGCTTGCAGCGTCCTGCTCCCGGCTGTGGAAAAAGATGGCATTTCTGAGTTGCCGGCGAGTGGTCCGCGAATACTCGATGTCGAACCAGAGTATGCGTCCCTCGCCGTCAATCAGATACGTACGGGGAAGCTTCGCCGTGGCGACTTGCTCGATGGCCGTGCCGGCCACATCGAGGACACAGGTCACCTCGTCCTGGGGCACCCCGTGCAGCTCAATCTGCTCGACCGGATCCCCAACGTTGACGGCCACGACGTTCACCCCGAGGTGTCGATACGGGCGTGCCACTTCGACCGCCAACCGAGAAAATTGCTCCCGCGCGAAGGCCAGGCGATTGTTCCAAAAGACCACAACCGTGAGCTGATCGCCACGCAAGCTATCCAGCGTTACTTCTTCACCCGACAGTCGGGCGAGCGAGAGATTCGGCAGCACGTCACCCACAGCGACCAAACAGGTCAATTCGTGTGCCCGGCTGAGCACAACCTGGGGCTCGTAGAGTTCATCCGGCTTGATCGCCGGGAGCACGGTTGACTCCTTCGGAGCGAGTTGATTCCGCACAACGCGCGATGGCGGATCGGACGTCGTCGTTGGCTGACTGGCCGTGGCCCGAGACGGAGCGGCGGAAGGCGCCCCGGATGGACTGGCCGCCCCGGTGCCGGGCACAACCTTAACCGGGCCAAGGTCTTCGCTCCCATAACCATGCAACTCGACCTCAGCCTGTGCTTGGCCGTGGGTGTCGGTCAGGTTCGCCGGGCCGGTTGCAACGGCTTCATTCGCAAGTGGCAGCTCGCCAGTCAGTGAGTCAAACCCAGGGGACTCGTTGTGCGACGTTAAATCGTTGCACCCGGCGGTGCCAGCGACCAATATCGCCATCCAAGCAGCGGTTCGAAAACGGTGTTGGCGGCAAATACGCAGAACGTTCATTTCGCGCATCCTTTCAGCGTGGGTCACTCGAACGGTGACAAATGGTAACTGCTGAATTCCTGGAACTCGTGCCGAACGCACGAGCGTTTTGAGGGGACGACCTACGTACATTCCACATTTCCCTGCCGAAATGCCGAGACGTTTTCCTCTGAATCGTCTTAGTGTTGCTTGCCAGCGGCCACCCGTCAACGCCTGAACCCGCCAGTCGGCGGGTGTCGACACCCGGGTGACCATCGTTGCCAACGATCTTCGTCGACGGCTGCTCGCAAACAGACCGAATTCCGCCTGTGTTCTGGAGGCCCATGGCGATGTTCGCCGGCTGGCTTGGCCGCCCAACTCTATTGGTCACTGAGCGGAACGACGCGGATACTCAATTCGCGAAGCTGGTCCTGATCGACTGCGCCGGGCGCCTCGGTCAGCAGATCGGTCGCCCGTTGCGTCTTGGGAAAGGCGATGCAGTCACGAATATTGTCCAGACCGGCAAACAGCATGACCAGCCGATCGATTCCCAAGGCGATGCCACCGTGTGGTGGTGCTCCGTACTGCAGGGCTTCCAACAGGAACCCGAATCGCTCGGCTGCGGTCTGCTCGTCAATGCCAAGCAGTCCGAAGACCTGTTGCTGGACTTCGGAATCATGAATTCGAATCGTCCCGCCACCCGCTTCGGAGCCATTGATCACCAGGTCGTACGCCTTGGCGCGGCATTTTCCCGGGTCCGTCTCTAAGGTCTCGAGATCCTCATCCAACGGCGCCGTAAACGGGTGGTGCATGGCAACCCAACGTTTTGATTCTTCGTCAAAGTCGAACATTGGGAACTGAATAACCCACGAGAAGTGCATTTGTCCCGGGTCGTACAATTCCATCTCGGCGCCGATCCGCTTCCGCAGCCCGTACAGCGCCTTGCAACTTGTTTCCCAGGAATCGGCGATGAACAGCAGCAAGTCGCCCGGTTCCGCCTCCATTCGTTGACCGATCTGAGGCAGCAACTCGGCCTCGAAGTTCTTGGCGATGGGTGACCAGAGGGTGCCGTCCTCTTCGACTCGAAACCAGGCGAGTCCCTTGGCCGCGAAGTCGTGTTTGACGTATTCGGTCAGTTCATCGATCATCTTTCGGGAATACTTCGCAGCCGCACCTTTGGCGTTGAGCCCTCGCACGAAGCCCCCGGACGTGGCTGGTGCTTTGAAGACGCGAAATTCCGTCTGTGCCGCCAAGTCGGTGCAATCGACGATTTCCATTCCGAAGCGGAGATCCGGGGCGTCGTGTCCAAAACGACGCATCGCCTCGTCGTAGGTCATGCGGGGCAAGGGCAAGGCAAGCTCGATCCCCAGCATCTGCTTGGCCAAGCGGGCCATGAGGCCGTCAATCATTCCCAGCACGTCCTCGGAATCGACCAGTGCCATCTCCAGGTCAAGCTGGGTGAATTCAGGCTGCCGGTCCGCCCGCAAATCTTCGTCGCGGAAGCATCGCGCCACTTGAATGTACCGGTCATATCCGGCGATCATGAGCAACTGTTTGTAAAGCTGAGGCGACTGCGGCAAGGCGTAGAAGGCGCCGTGCGTGACGCGGCTGGGAACCAGATAGTCACGCGCACCTTCCGGGGTACTCCGCCCCAGAATAGGAGTTTCGATATCCAGGAAATCGTGCTCGTCGAAGTAGTCGCGCATTGCCTTGATGAGCCGGCTGCGGAGGACGAGCGTTTTTTGCATCGATTCACGACGCAGGTCGATATACCGGTGTTTCAACCGCAAGTCTTCCCCCGGCAACTCGGGCTGCCCAGGCGTAAACGGCGGGGTCTTGGACCGGTTGAGTACCTCCAATTCGGTGCAGCGGAGTTCAACTTCACCGGTCCCCAGTTTGGGATTCACGGTCCCTTCCGGCCGCGGCGAGACAGTGCCGACCACGCGAATCACATCCTCCGAGCGGAGACGGCTGGCCTGTTTCACGATTTCCATACCAGCCTCGGGCGCAAAAACGACTTGCGTCTTGCCATAACGATCGCGCAGATCCAGAAACACCCCACCGCCGTGATCTCGCGTGCTGTCGACCCAGCCACAGAGCGTCACCGTCTCTCCGTTCTGATCGATCCGTAATTCGCCACACGTATGAGTTCGTAACAAGGGATTCTCCTGTCAGGCTCGCAGTTGCGCTGCCGATTTGGTTGGGCCGAGTTTCCCGGGCCCGTTGGGCTGGTTTGCCGGTCAAGCCGGTTGGTCGATTCGCGCCGGGTGGGTCTGATCGGATTCCTACCCACAACGACCTCGTGCTGGTGCGAGGCCTCCACGCGAAAGCAAGCCACGCATTCTAATCGGAGGCATGGTTGGCGCAAAGGTTCCTGACTTGGGCTATTGTGGCCCTTCGCCCGCCATCTCGAGGATCTGCGTTGCCACGTCCGCTGGCGTTTGCCCGCCCTCCAGCGCCAGCCACTGGGATTCCTCGAGGCTGCGAAACCAGGTCAACTGACGGCGGGCAAACTGCCGGGTGCGGGTCTTGACCAGGGCGACAGTTTCGTCGAGTGGCCCGTTATTTTGCAGGTAATCTGCCACCTCGCGGTACCCGACGGCCTGCTGGGCGGTACGGCTGAGTTGACCATGTTGTTCCTGCAGCCGGCGAACTTCGTCGACCAAACCCGCGGCAAACATCTGATCCACTCGGGCATCGATTCGACGGTGCAGTTCCTCGCGTGGCCATGACAGGACGAAAACTCGACAGGTCCCCTCCGGCGAGTCGTCAAATTGCACTTGTTGATGGCTGATTGGCTGGCCGGTTGCACGGTAAACTTCCAGAGCGCGGATAATTCGCCGCTTGTCGTTGGGATGCAACTTGGCCGCCGCCAGCGGATCGACCAGTTGCAGCCGTTGGTGCAAGGCCTCGATTCCGACTTCCGCCAGTTCCGCTTCGATCTGCTGCCGAAATTCCCAGTCGGCCGGCGGGCCGGGGACAACGCCCCGGACCAGTGACTTCAGGTACAGCGGCGTACCACCGACAAAAGTCGCCTGGCGTTTGCGAGCGGTGATCTCGCCCACGATTCGGTGAGATGCCTCGATAAACTGGGACAGGCTGAATTCCCGGTCCGGCGGCACGACATCGATCATATGGTGCGGGACGCGCCGCCGCTGCTCGACAGTCGGTTTGGCCGTCCCGACATCCATTCCCTCGTACACCGACATCGAATCCAACGAGATGATTTCGCCGTCGATGCGCTCGGCCAGCTCCAGCCCAACCCCTGTTTTTCCGCTGGCAGTCGGCCCTGCCAGGTACCAACAGCCGCGCAACGGGGGAAACGTGGCGTTGCCACGGCCTGCAGCGGTTGACCGGTTGTCGGACGAGGCGTTCTCCGACGGGTCGGTCTCGGGCGGAGGCGGAAACTCAGGTTCGCTGGCCATACAGTTGGGGCACTGCCTATCAGGGTACGATTGTCACATCCGCTTCGGAAACCTACCATGAGCGACTGTTGCCTTCATTCTATTAGAATCGTGTGACCTGCAAACCCAGCCGTGGCAGCTCCGCGTAACACACCTCCAGACCACGCCGCCCAGGCTCGTCGCATGCCCGATCCAGCACACGTGTTGCAGCAGTTGATGGCCGTCATCGAAGACCGGAAGGCCAACCCGCCGGAAAAGTCGTACACCACCCTGTTATTTCGTGGTGGGGTCGACAAGATCGGCGCAAAAATTACCGAAGAAGCACAGGAAGTCGTGGAGGCTGCAGGCGAGTCGGGCGAGGAAGGTCGACAGCATCTGATCTATGAAGCGGGTGACTTGATTTATCACCTATTGGTCATGCTAGGCCATCGCGATGTCCGGCTGGAAGAAGTGGAAGCCGAACTCGCACGGCGCTTCGACATGTCCGGCCTCGAGGAAAAGGCCGCCCGCCCGGATGCATCGTAACAGGAGAAATTCGACCGTGTGCCCCGTTTCCCCGCAACGCTCGCTCGTTATCAATCGAATCTAGCCCTCAGGTCTACCCATGAGTCATCTGCGGATTGGTCTTCCCAGCAAAGGCCGCCTGGCCGATCAAGCATCCGAATTATTGGGGCTGGCGGGCCTCAATTTTCGCCGCCAGGATCGCGGGCTGTTCGCCCGCGTGGGCGGCCTGCCCGTTGATATCACCTTCCTTCGCACCGACGATATCCCCCTGCTGTGCGCCGAAGGTGCCATCGATATGGGGATTACCGGCGGCGACCTGATCGAAGAAGCCGGGGTCGAACTGACCACCCGCCTGGCACTCGATATCGGTCGCTGTCGCCTGTCCGTCTGCGTACCGGACGAAGGCGACATCCAAGCGCCAGCCGATCTCGACGGTTGCCGCGTCGCCACCAGCTTTCCGCGGATCACCGAACGATATTTTGGCGAACATCAGGCCCAGGTCCATCTCGTGCCCCTGTCTGGATCGGTCGAAATCATGATTTCGCTGGGCGTGGCCGACGCGATCGTCGATCTGGTCCAAACCGGCAGCACGCTGGCCGCCAATCGCCTCCGCGTCTTGACCGATATCGACACCTACGAAACGGTCCTGATTCAGAACAAGCAGGCCCGCTTGCCCGAGGTGGCGGATCTGATTGTGCGCCGCCTCGAAGGCGTCGTCATCGCTCGAGGCTGGTCGCTGCTCGAATACAATGTTCCGAAGGGCAAGCTGGCAGAAGCTGAACGAATCGCCCCGGGCTTCAATTCACCAACCGTCAACGCGCTGGAAGATGATCAGTGGTGTGCGGTCCAGGTGATGGTCGAACGGAAGAATGTGATCGGGGTCATGGACCAACTGGAACAGTTGGGCGCCGCCGCCATCCTGGAGACGCGGATCACCAACTGCCGACTGTGACGCAACCGACCGCTGAGCGCTCGGCACACCATCCGCAGCGATTCGCTGGCGACGTGCCGGCCAGCCCGATTTGCCAACGCCGCACCAGCGGTTAGCTCGGCCCACCCTACCGCCGGCCACTCCAAACTTGTTGGCCGGCGACGAACGTTGCCGTCACGGACGACGTCGCATCAAGAATCAGCTCGTGCGGATCGGCCGGGGTGTCATCGTCAATTGGCAAGGTGACAAAATCGGCTCGTTTGCCAACCGTCAGGCTCCCCAGATGCTGCTCCAGCCCCATCGCGGCTGCCGCGTCAAGCGTCGCCATGCGCACGATTTCACTCGGCGAAATCTGCGGATGCATTTGGTAGACAAATCGCAATTCGCTGAGCAGGTTCAAATCCGGATTCGAGGCCCGGGAGTCGGTTCCCAGCGCCACACGCACGCCGCGACTCAGCATTTCCGCGAGAGGATAGGGATCGTGCCCGAAATAGGCATGGGTCCGTGGACAATAAATCATCGACATCTGTTCGCGATGCTGAGCCACAAATTCGATTTCGTCGTCCAGCAAGTAGTTCCCATGAATCACCAGCGATCGATGAGCGCCGGCCAACAGTTCTAGATAGTGCCGAGGGCGGGAGGCAAACGGAATCGCACCAACCTGCCAGG
>JAUIHJ010000188.1 GCA_030432015.1 bacterium | reverse complement strand
GGCCGCCTATGAATGGCACAACTACGGCAAGCCAACGATCGGCAATCGCAGTGACATCGAGCGTGTTCCCGTCGAAAAACTCCGCGTGTTCTACGAAAAGTATTACCAGCCGGATAACGTCATGCTGGTGATTGCCGGACGATTCGATCGCGACAAAGCATTGGAACTAACCCAAAAATACTTCGGCGCGATCCCACGCCCCACGCGCGAGCTGCCCCAGACGTACACGGAGGAACCCGCACAAGATGGCGAACGGTCGGTGGTCCTGCAGCGCGTGGGCGAGGTTGGCATGGCGGCCCTGATGTATCACATTCCGGCGGCCTCGCATCCGGACTTCGCTTCGCTCGATGTCCTGGGCGAAATCCTCACCCGCGCCCCGGCCGGTCGCCTGCATAAGGTCCTGGTCGAATCGGAAAAGGCTGCCAGCGTTTCAGGCGGGGCCATGGCGCAACATGACCCCGGCCTGTTCTTTCTGGGTGCCACTGTCCGACCATCCCAGTCGCTCGAGGAAGTTCGCGAAATCCTCCTGGAGGAAGTCGAGTCGAGCGGCAGCACTTCCTTTTCCAGCGACGAAGTTGAACGCGCAAAACGGAACTTGCTGAACGGTCAAGAACAGGCACTGGCCAATAGCAGCCGTCTGGCCGTGTCGCTCAGTAGCTGGGCCGGCCAGGGAGATTGGCGGTTATTTTTCCTGCATCGTGACAACGTCGAAAAGGTTACGCCAGAAAGTGTGCAGGCGGTCGCCGAGCAATATCTCAAGCCCGCGAATCGGACGATGGGGATTTACATTCCGACCGAAAAAGCGATGCGCGTAGCGATTCCGACGCGGCCCGATCTCGATAAGATTTTCGAAGACTATAAGGGTCGCGCCGCCGTCGCCGCCGGTGAACAGTTCGACGCAACACCAGAGACGATCGAGGCGCGCACACAGCGGTTGACGATCGGTGGCCTGAGAGTCGCCCTCTTGCCCAAGAAGACCCGCGGCGAAGTCGTCACCCTGCAACTCACGTTGCGGTATGGCAATGAGGAGAATCTGCAAGGTCTCGAAACGGCCTGCTCGGTTTTGCCCCGCCTCATGACACGCAGCACCAAGCAACTCTCCAAACAACAGTTGCAGGACGAACTCGATAAGTACCAGGCCAGACTGTCTGGTTTCGGCGGACCTGGCGAGGCCATGTTCGACCTGACCACCAAGCGCGAGTACCTGCCCGCCACGCTGGCTTTGCTGAAACAGGTGTTACGCGAACCGGCCCTGAACGAAGACGAGTTTGACGTGATCAAGCAGGCCCGCATGGCAGGTCTCGAACAGGCGCGGACCGACCCCGCGGCACTCGCGCAGGTCGAACTGGAGCGCACGATTGCACCGCATTCCCCCGGCGACATCCGCTACACGCCATCCGTGGGCGAACGGTTGGATCGAACGCAAGCGACCACCATCGAACACGTGCGGCGGATCTATCAGGATTTCCTCGGAGCAGCGGCGGGCGAACTGGCGATCGTCGGCGACTTTGAGGCAGACGAGGTTGTGTCACAGCTTCGTGACATCGTCGAAGGTTGGCAGCCCAGTATGCCATATGCCCGGATTGACCGCGTCGCCGACACCAAGGTCGCAGGAGGCCAACGCAAGCTCCTCACGCCAGACAAGGCCAACGCCGTTTATCAAGCTGGTTTTGTTTTGCCCATCGGTGATACCCATCCCGACTACCCGGCATTGGTGATCGGCAACAACATCCTTGGCTCGAGCGGCCTGGCGTCACGTTTGGGAAACCGCGTGCGGCAAAAAGACGGCCTCTCGTATAGCATCCGATCATCGTTGTCATTGCCGTCCAGCCCGTTCGATGAACGAACCGAATTCGGGATCTACGCAATTTCGAATCCCGACAACATGCCCAAAGTCGTCAAGGCGATCGGCGAGGAACTGCAGTTGCTGATCGATAAGGGCATCACGGAAGATGAATTGGAGGAAGCGAAACAGGGATATCTGCAACGCCAGGCGCTCGGACGCAACAGTGACCGTGGCCTGATCGCCATTCTCGCTCGCACGTTGGACGCCCAACGCACCATGGAATATTACACACAACGCGATACGGCCATTAAGGAACTGACCGTCGACAAGGTGCAGGCGGCGCTGCGGAAGCACCTCAAGCCCGAACGGCTCGTCATTGTGACCGCTGGGGATTTTGAGAAGGCCGAATGAAAGGAGACTCGTACCGCGTCACAAGCTTTGCCGCTTTTCGGCAATCAAAGCCAATAACGCTTTCTGAGGATCGGCAAACTTGCGAAGTCCCTCGGACATCAGGACGTCTTCGAGCTTGACGAAATCGACCTTGGCGTCGATCTCTTCTTCCAGGCTAGAGGCAATCGGCTCGGCAACCTGATTGGAAAATGTCACGTCGCTGGCGCTGACGGCATCGTTGGTTGCAGGCGGGTTGGTTTGGATATCCGAGCCCGCCAGCGCACTGACGTACTTCACCGGCGAGTCCGCCGGATCCTTGACGCCTGTACTGGCGAAGATGATTTCCTGCTGCAACGTAACGGGCTTGTCGGACCAGAATTCCCGGTTCTCGCCCCAGATTCGTTTCGCATTCACGATGCCAACCTGTCCCTGTGCCGCTGGCGAAAGGTCCGGGACGTGCTGTTGTGTGTACACATCGACTCGCGACACAAAGATGCTGTAAACGCTTTTGAAGCCATCCAAACACTCGCGGCGTTGGGCACCGCGCCAGATCGCATCACGCGCCGCCTGATATTGGCGGCTCGTAAAAATCAAGGTGACATTCAGGGTGACACCGTGTGCCGCCAATTCCTCCAGGCATGCCAGGCCTCCGTCGGTCGCCGGCACCTTGATCATCCGGTTTCGCTGCCCCTCGGCCCACTTCTTACCCAGTTCCAGGTACCTTGCCACCCGCTGTTGGTGATCCAGCGGCGCGGTCGGGTCTTCGAGCAGCGGATCCAGTTCAAACGAGACGTAGCCATCGTTGCCCGAGGTCGCCTCCCAAACCGGCATGAAGGCCTGCTGCGCCTGGGTGACGAGAAAGTTGGTCATTTTCCAGGCAATGGTGGCGTCGTCGTCGCCGGCCGTCAGCAGGCTTTCGATCTGGCGGTCAAAGCGGCCACTCTGAATCAAATCGGCAACAATTGCCGGATTCGAAGTGGCTCCAGTAACGCCTTGCTCGCGGCTCGACGGAATCAAGTCAGGATCGACCGAGTCCAACCAGAGCTTCGTGCCACAACGAATCAGTGAATTTAAGGATGCATTCATCGTCTGAATTCCTGTTGGTTGTCCGGTTCATAGGTCGTCCGGCTCAGGCGCGAGGGGAAACCGAGCTGGCAGGTCGAAGTTCGGACGACCCCGGTCGCGAGCCTCAAATCGTGAGGCGCCAGTCGCAACCCACTCAAGCAACGCCAATTCTTCAAGATGGGTCATCTGCGACAAATGCATGACCTGTAGTAGTTTGTGAGTCTGTAATGACAAATCCTTTTGTATCAAAACGAGTTCGACCGAAATAGTGGAAAGGTGTGATTCTCGTGTGGTGTCGCATGCGCCTCAAAACGGCCCATTTTCGCTGGTAAAGTGGTGTCAGCAGGCGGTCGGCGTGCCTGGATCACGAAAACTACCTGGCATTTACGTCGAGGTGTTGCCTCGGTTAGATTTTTGCTTGTATTGCCCGTTTTTCGGTTGTGCATGTGTCCGTGCCGACCCTTTGGACGCTTGTTTGTTATGAAATCCAATTTCTTCTCGCGACCCACGCCCATTTTTGGCACGCGTGCTGTGCTGATTTTGTGCATCGTCTTCTTCCTGGCGCCGTTCGCTCTGCGAGGAGCTCGGCTCGCCGTGGAACGCATGGAGAACAATATCAAGGATTGGCTGCCGTCCGATTTTCCAGAGACGAAGGATTTGGAATGGTTCGGCAAGCATTTTATGGGCGAGCGGTTCGTGTTGATTACTTGGCCCGGCTGCACGGATGACCGGAATGAGTATTTGCTGTTTCTGCAGAAAATGCTCAACGAAGTCGAGACCGATGATCCGTTGGCCTACGGGGCCGATCCGGATGAGCCTGCCGACTCGGAAAAAAACGTGGCCGCCGAGGAGCGATTACGTGCCAAGAGCCTGGGCGATCGTCTCGGTCTGTTTATAGAGTACAAGCATGACGAACAGACGGGGCGTGTCACAACCGAGTTCTACGAGAACTGCGCGGGCCTGGGCGAAAAGTGGTTGCGCGGCGAAGGTGACCGCTGGTACTACGTGACCCCGGACGGAGGCGTTTATTTCTGGGGACGCGCCAACAGTCTGTGGGGCGGCCTCAAGCGGGGCATCGAGCGACAGCTGTTCGGCAGTTTCACGGCGACGGGCGAACTGGAAGGGACGTTCGGTAAACCGACCACCGCCGATCACGTCAATCAGTTCTACGCCGATCCAAGATTCCTGACCGCACGCTTTTTCAATTCAATTACGACCGGCCCCGACGCTTTGAACGAGATGAGCGCCGAGAACGGTCCACTCTGGCCGCGTTCAACCGACATTGATGACGAGGACCGCCCCCGGATCGCAAGGAAGTTAGCGCTTGAACGACTCACCGGAACATTGTTCGGTCCGGCAATGCAGCCTGGTTTCGCGTGGACCACCACCGCATTCGACGCAGCCATTACTGACAACACACGTGCGCGTCTGCCGGAAGATTGGGAAGCCGGGTTCACCAAGTATGTCGATCGCGTCGTCAAGAAACGCTTCGACGGTGACCGCGAAGCGTTGATCGCCGCCCCCCCGATCACGCAGTCGCAGATCTGGGACGAATTGTTTGTCAGCTGGCACATGGATCCGCCGCCCCGTCAGACCTGTATCATCGCGACCTTGAGCGAGGCTGGCAAGAAAGACCCGCGCCGAGTGATGGGCCGTGCGATCATGGGGAAACCCTTGGGCACGCTGCTCGCCCTGGCCTACCAATCTGGCATCGCCAAAGATGATTTGAAACTGGGCGGACCGCCGGTGGACAACGTGGCCATCGACGAAGAGGGCTCGATCACGCTGTTTCGCTTGATCGGCTGGTCGGCGGTGATCGGATTCGGCTTATCGTTCATCTGCTTTCGTAGTTTCGTCCTCACGCTGATGGTCTTCTTTGTGGGTGGTGTGAGTGCGGTCACCAGCCTCTCGATGGTCTGGTGGTCGGGTGCCTCGGTTGACGCCGTCTTGATGTCCATGCCGGCCCTGGTGTATGTGCTGGGCTTGTCCGGCGCCATTCATATTGTCAACTACTACCGTGAAGCCGCGGAGACCGACGGCCCGGAAAACGCTGCGCCACAAGCGCTCGCACATGGTTGGGGCCCGTGCACGCTGGCCGCCTTTACGACCGCCCTTGGTCTGATTTCGCTGTACGCCAGTAACCTGCTACCGATCAAGAAGTTCGGATTATTTTCCGCACTGGGCGTCATGGCGACCCTGATCCTGATGTTCACATATTTGCCCAGCGCGCTGACCACCTGGCCGCCCAAGCGCGCCCGTCGTAGCCAGGGCGATGACGGAGCCGAACGATTAACGCTGGCGTCACTGGTGGAACGCTGGTGGCTGGGAGTCGGCCGCTGGGTCATTTCGCACCACGGAGTGGTGCTCGTCATCTCGACCATTGTCGTGGTCATCTGTGGCTTCGGCCTCCCCAAAATCGACCCCTCGGTGCAGTTGCTCAAACTGTTCGACAAAGACTCCAAGATCATCAGCGATTACAAATGGCTGGAAGCGAATTTCGGCAAGTTGGTTCCAATGGAGTTGGTCGTCCGGGTCAAGCCGGAAGCACAATTGAAGCCAGGCATTGATGTCGAACCTGCGGAGAGCCGCTCGCGGTACAACTTTCTGGAGCGGATTGAGTTAGCCAAACGTGTGCAGACGGTGGTCGAGACGTATTTCGGCGAGGGTGGTCGCGATATTGTCGGACCGGGCGTTTCTGCTGCAACGTTTGGGCCGCCGTTGCCAGGCGCAATCAGCCGCCAGCGAAGTGTCATCAACCTGTGGCTGGAGGAGGCCAGCGACCGATTCTACGACGAAGACTACGTCGCGACGGACAGCTTGACCGGTAGCGAATTGCTCCGCGTGAGCCTTCGGCTGGGGGCCTTGAACGACGTAGACTACGGCGAGTTCGTCAACGACTTACGTCAGGTCGTCGAACCGGTCATGACCGCACATCGGTACCGCGACGAGATCCTCCAGGAAATTGAAAACCAGACCGGCGGGAATGGTGTCAGAAACACGTCAATTCTCCTTCTGGGCACCAGCCCGGTGACTGGTCCTGCGATAGCGGATCGAACCGGGTCGACAACACCTTCATCGGCGTCCGAAGAGGCCGCGTCGGCGGTGGACGCCTCGGCGGAGCCGGACGAAATCGTCGCAGGCGTGGACACAGGGCGTCTGATTTCGCCAGAGAACCAAACCGAGATTTTTGCCCAGTCCTTGAATGAACTGTTGCTCGTCGAGAATTTCCGCTCGGGGCGAAAATACGACACGAAGATGATGTGGCATGACCCTGCCACGATGCCCGTCGGCGAGTGGACGGACGAACAATGGACCCAGCAGTTGGCGAACTACAACCTGGTCGTGCTGGTGCAGCCGCATCCCGACTATCCGCTTGACTTGATCCGGGACAAGGCAAAGTCGCTGTTGGACGCGACGGACCACCGCTTTGAATTGGGAACATCACTTACCTCGATCCAACGCGACGATCCCATCAGCGTGGTCTACACGGGTGTGGTGCCGGTTGTCTACAAGGCCCAGCGAACGTTGCTCAACAGTTTGATCAACAGTATCGGTTTGGCGTTTGTCATGATCGCGTGCGTGATGATGATCCTGCTCCGCGATTGGTGGTCGCCGATGAGGCTGACCAATGGCTTGAATGTCTCAGCCGGTATGATCTCGATGCTGCCCAACGTGTTTCCGGTGGTCCTGGTGTTCGGCCTGATGGGTCACATGAGTTCGCTGGTTGATATCGGCACGATGATGACGGCCAGTGTGGCAATGGGTGTGGCAGTCGACGACACCATTCACTTCTTGACATGGTTTCGCATTGGGATTCGCGAAGGATTGAGCCGTCGCGAGGCGATCTTGGAAGCCTACCGCCGGGTAGCAACTGCGATGACTCAAACGACGTTGATTGGCGGTTTGGGGTTATCCGTGTTTGCCGCCAGCACATTCACACCCACGCAACAGTTCGGCGTGATGATGGTCACGCTACTGGCAGCCGCTTTGATCGGCGACCTGATCATTCTGCCAGCCCTCCTGGCAGGCCCCCTGGGCGCGCTTTTCTGCCCCAAGACAACCGGCGATCACAGCGCTGGTGGTGTTGACGGTGCGGAATTGGCCATCGAAGCGCCGGCTGGCGACGTGGCTGCGGCGCGCGCTTCGGCGACCGGTCAAGCCACCTCGGCGTTTACGGCCCACAGCCGCAAACGGAGTGCCGACGCGGGTGCACGATTACGGCAGGATCCAGAACATGGACGTCCGTTGCATTGATCAAACGATAGCGGTTGTGCGCGCATCTATTCGTATTGCAATGCGCTGATCAGCTTCAGCCGCGCCGCCCGCTCGGCCGGCATCCAGGCCGCAACCAGCACGATCGCGAGCGCCGTGCAAAAGCTTCCCAACACCAATTCCGGACGGAACACGAACGCCACAGCGCGTCCGGTTGCCGGCAATGTCGCCAGGTTGATGAAATAGGCGACGCCCACGCCGATCAGTGTGCCTGGCCCCAAGCCAATCAGTCCCATGATCAACGCCTGGGACAGGATTGTCTTGCGGACCTGCCAGCGCGTCATGGCGACAACTCGCAGTACGCCCAATTCTCGAGTTTGTTCCAGAATGTTCATGGCCAGCGTGTTGACCATGCCGAAGGCCGCAATCACAAACCCCAAGGCCAGCAGCGCCCACAGGCTGCCGATCACCCCGTTCATCATGGCATTGATGAAGGCCACGAGTTCGGCATACGATTGCAGCAGCAATCCATGTTCTTCGCTCAGTTCCTGTAACGCCTGTCCCACCGCGGCCAGCTTTTGGTCATCGGCTCGAATGATGTACGCATCTACCCCTTCGATGGCCAGCAGTTTCTCTCCGACCTGACGCTGCATGTAGATGGTCAAACCGCCCCCGATGTAGTCGTTGGCGGTTCCGACGATCGGCAGCATTTGAGTGCCTTCGCGCGTTTCCAGCGGAAGCTGATCCCCTAGACCCAGGCCGACCCGTTCCGCCAGCACGGTTCCGATCACCACTGCGCCGCCTGGCAACGCTTGAAGTACCTCGGCCGCGTCACCAGTCACCAGGTCGAAATAGACTTGGTCGTCGGACGTGAATTCGCGGATGACCACGACCACGGAATTCTCACCCGACTTCGCGCTGACGAAACGCATCGTATCGAGCCCCGTGACTCCATCGATGCCGCGTAAGGTCTCGTCCAAACCCGCCGGCATATCCGCCGCTTCCCCCGTCGCCATATCAGGCATTGCCGCCCGCAGAAAGAAATCACCGACGACGGCGGCCCGATACCAATGGTTCACATCGCGGACGTTATCGATGATCGTATTGGCCATCCCAACTCCCGTACTGGCGGCGATAAACAGCACACCAATGGTCAGCGCCGACCGACCCCGGTGACGCATCAATTGCCGCTGTGCCAGCCGCCCTTCAACTCCCAGCAGCGGCCGCAGAGCGGTGACGACGCACCATGACAAAGGGCTCAGCAAGGCGGGCAACAAGAGGACCATTCCCAGCAGAACAACGACGGCGGAACCGACCGATTTACGGATCGGAAACCAACCGGCGATGCAGCCACCCAGGACGATCGAACCGGCGGCGATGACAAGCAAACCCACCAGCGTGGTCCACAACTTGGTGGCTTCGATTTCCCCCGATGGAACGACGCGCATGGCTTCCGACGGAGAAAGCAGGCTCGCGCGACGGGCCGGCAGGAAAGCGCCCACCAGCGAAATCCCCAGGCCAAACAACGCACCAACCGCGAACGGCGCGACCGTAAGTTCGGGAGGCGGCATGGTAATCTGCAGCAAGCGTCCAGTACCGCTCGCCAAAACCTGCGCTCCCACCACGCCCGTCGCGCCGCCGATCACGGTGCCAACCAGTCCCATCAAGAGGCCTTCTCGCAGCACCAGCAGCAGGATTTGTCGACGTGTTGTGCCGATCGCACGCAGGATCCCCAACTGACGCCGTCGCTCCCCCACATTCATCTGAAACGTGTTGTAGATAATGAAGGCCGCGATCACCAAGGCAAAGGCGGTCGCCAGCGTTAACCCCTGTTCGGTACCTAACGTCGTGGATTCGGCTAGTTGGCTCCGTGTTACCGGTTGCCGGGCGGTCAAGCCGACCGGCAGCCGGGCCGCAATCGCCGCTTGCGTGGCTTCGACATTCCGGCTTTCGTCCAGCACGATTTGCACGCGATCGATTCGCCCTTTCGACTTAAAACGGCTCTGTGCCCGTGACAGCGAGGTGTAGACGAGCCCGCCTTGCGACACAGCCGACCCACCCTGCGGTTCGACCAGGCCGATCACCTCTGAATTCTTCAGGCCAATTCGCGTCAACAGTTTTACGGTGTCACCAACACCGACGCCCAACGACTTGGCAAAGTTCGCATCCAACACCACTCCGGTGCCCAGATCGACCGGTCGCCCTGCCACCAGTTTCAAATCATGTACCAGTTGATAGCGCTGCGGATCGATCCCCAGCAACTGCACGCGAACCTTTTTCTGCGGTGCGTAGAGGATCGTGTAGCGGCGGAGGGCGGGTACCGCCTGGACGCCCGCAACCTGCTCAAGATCGGCGACAAGTCTCTGGTCGAAGCTGCCCCCGCCTTCGGCGATCACCTCCAGGGCGGCGCGGCCGGACACTGCCAGGAACATATCGCGTTGAGCTCGGCGCGTGGTGCTGGTCGCCAGCGAAACCGACACCACCGCTGCCACGCCAATTACGATACTTAACAAGGTGAGGGTTGCCCGCAGCGGGCGGCTCATCACTTCGCGGAAACTAAATTTGAGCAGGGCCATCGTTCAGGACGCCTCATTGTCTTTCGAGCCGCCGATCGAAACGGGCTCTTGACGAGTGTCGCTTTCGACGCGTCCGTCACGAAGGTAAACGATGCGATGTGCGATCTTGGCGACGTTGGCATCGTGCGTAACCATCACAATCGTGTGACCATGCTCCTCGACCAGCCGCAGCAACAGGTCGGAGACGCGTTCGCTTTGTCGGCTGTCAAGATTCCCGGTTGGCTCGTCTGCCAGCAGCAGCGCCGGCTCGATCGCCAACGCGCGAGCGATCGCCACGCGCTGTTGTTCGCCGCCGGAGAGTTTGCCGGGAATATGATTGCGACGCTTGAGCATCTCGACCTGTTCCAGCGCTGACTCGGCCCGGCGGGCGGCTTCCGCAGCCGGCACCCCATCCAATTCTAACGGCAGCGACACGTTTTCCATCGCATTCAACGTGGGCAACAAGTTGAAAGCCTGGAAGACAAACCCAATGCGTTTGCGGCGCATCAGCGTTCGCTGATCGTCCGTCAGCGAATCAAGGTCCGTCCCTTCCACCAGCACTCGTCCCGTCGTCGGCACGTCGATGCCGCCCAACATTGACAGGAGCGTGCTCTTACCGGAACCTGACGGTCCCATAATGGCCACCAACTCGCCACTCCCGATCGCGAGATCGATGCCGCGAAGCACTTCGACCCGAGCATCGCCTTCACCAAAATGCTTGGTCAGGCCTTCGACTTCAATGACTTCCATGTGCAACGTTCCATCCTGCAAAATTGAACAAGTCAAGCATCTTCCCATGATAACCTGCAGGTCCAACATCGCCCATGGACGGCACCGCCCACGCTGGGCCGGTCGCCGTCAGAACATGGGCAAACGCGACTCATGCGGCGTTACCCGCATCGCCTGTCGCCGACCACGCTGGACTTCAGATTTTCGCAACGTGGTTCGCCGCCTGACGACGGCGGCCAGCAAGCCCCCACATTGTCACAACGTCCTTTTGCCGGCCCGCCTTCGTGCGGCGGTCAGTTATTCGGTGGAAACGCGGGTTGCGCTGGATTCACCAACCGGCATCCACTATCATGATGGAGGTTGAGCGGTCACGGTTTGCCCGACAACCATTCCTCACGCTTAAGCATTCCCGCCGCGCTAGCTTCCCTGGCTGGACAGCGCCACGTTGTGTTGCAACGCGTTGCCCTCCATCCGTTTCCGACGCTCGGTCAGGCGAGCTGGCAGGCGACCAAACGCATCAAGAACAAGGGTTTATCGTAAAACCTGACGCTGTCCAACTCGAGTCGCCCCGACCCTCGCGCGGATACCTGCCGATGTACCGCATTGTATTCTTCTTCCCCCTGCTAACCTCGATTTCGTTCGCGGAGCGCGTCAACGCCGACGAACTGCTGCCAGGTGATCAGTCGATTGCCGCGGTCGTCGACCATTACGTGGACGCGAAGCTCAAGGCAGCCGGCGTTGCGTCTGCCTCGCAGGCGACCGATTCCAATCTCGTTCGCCGACTGACCCTGGACCTGGTGGGGCGGATTCCGACCGCCGGTGAAGCACAAGCGTACATCGGGTCAACCG
>JAUIHJ010000187.1 GCA_030432015.1 bacterium | reverse complement strand
AAAGACGTCGACGACGGGCGACTGATTACCCTTGCGGGTCTGCATGCCCGGATCCGACGACTGATTGAAAAAGGCGAAGAAGCGATAGTACTCTTCCTGGGTAATCGGGTCGTACTTGTGATTGTGGCATTGTGCGCATTCGAGGCTCAAGCCGAGCCAGACCATGGAGGTCGTCTTGACGCGGTCGACTGCGTATTCGACACGGTACTCTTCGGCGATTGCGCCGCCTTCGTCCGTGGTCGCGTTGTTGCGGTTGAATCCTGTCGCGATCTGTTGCGCATTGGTTGGGTTGGGGAGCAGATCGCCGGCCAACTGTTCGAGCGTGAATTGATCGAACGGCCGATTTTCGTTGTAGGCATTGATGACCCAGTCACGCCATGGCCACATGTCGCGCGGCCCATCGGCATGAAACACGCTGCTGTCCCCGTAGCGTGCCGCATCCAGCCAGACCAGGGCCATGCGTTCGCCGAAATGTTTTGAGGTCAGCAGCTGGTCGACCGCCCGTTCGTAGGCGTCCGGTCGCGTGTCTGCGAGAAATGCGTCGAGCTGTCCGGGCGATGGCGGCAGCCCAATCAGATCGAAGTAGACGCGTCGCAAGAGCCGCTCTCGATCTGCGGGCGGGCTGGGTTCCAATCCTTCACTTGCCAGCTTCTGCAGGATAAATGCGTCGATCGGGTTGCGGATCCAACCGTGCGCTGCGGGGCCTGGCACGGCCGGCCGGGTGGGTGGAATAAACGCCCAATGGCCTTCCCAGGCGGCGCCCTGTTCGATCCAGCGCCGCAACTGTCCAATCTCCGCTGGCTTCAACTTGCGGTGCGAGCCAGGAGGCGGCATCTGCAGATCGGGGTCGTCGGTTGTCAGCCGCTGCCAGGCCTCGTTTTTGTTGAGTCCACCCGCGAACGTTTGGACAATCCCCGCTTCCTGGTCGAGTCGCAAGTCAGCCTCGCGGTGTTGCTCGTCGGGCCCATGGCAGAAGTAACAGTTGGCCGAAAGAATCGGCCGGATGTCGCGGCTGAAGCTGATGGGCGCCGTGGACTCCTGCGCCCAGCTTGCCGGCGTCAACATGAGCGCCGTCAACAGCACGCACCAAGGGATCACCAATCGAGCGTTCAATTGCATAGGGAGGGCCGTATTCATCAGGGATGACCGGTGAAGCGCCGGCGGTGGAGGGTGAGAAATTGCCGCCATGATTGCAGGGTTGGCCAGCAGCGACGTCCTTACATTATACTCGAATCGCCTGGAGACTCGAATGACCAGGGTGGATCATGACGCACGCCCGGTGCTGACAGTGGATAAGGCGATCCCAAACCGTCTCGCTCCGCCAAGACAGGCCGGACGTTGACGACGTTGCCGCAAGATCAGGGGTTGTGAAGACGACCGCCCGTATTGAGGCCCATCTCGACGGAGCGAAATGGTGGTATTACGAGGACCAACCACTGCACCAGTTCGATTCGCAGCAACGTTGTTCGCTGCTGTCGTGCCAGATGTGGCGATCATCATGTTTTGTGTTTTGAACTCGGCCTAATCAGCAATGTCCCTACCTGAACCGAAGGCCAATTTGGCAGGCCGTGCCTCTGTTTCAGGGCTGTTCGTCTTGCTCCGCCTGAACGGTTTTCTCGTCCTGATCGGTCTCGCTGTGGTCGGCTGCCAGCGGCCCTCCTCCCTGCCGATCGAAGCCGAAGCGGCCCCCGCCTCAAGTGCCGCGTCGCCCGCCAAACCGCCGATTCGCGGTCGTTTTCGCGTGGACGAGCTTCCGTTTGACATTGTCGTATTCGAAACCGTTTTTTGGGAGCCACGCGATACCACAAGCTTACGCAAGTTGATTCACGAAACCGACCTCGTGCATGACCAAACCGTTTTGGAGATTGGTACCGGATCGGGGCTTGTCGCCCTCTGCTGCCTCCACGCCGGCGCAGACCGCGTCGTGGCCACCGATGTGAATCCCAACGCGTTGGCCAATGCCCGTTACAACGCCGAAATGCTCGAACTACTCGAGCGTCTGGAAACTCGCCAGGTGTCGTTACAGGACAGTTCGGCCTTCGCGGCGCTCAAGGCGGATGAACGGTTCGATCTGATCATTTCGAATCCGCCTTGGGAGGACGCCGCGCCCCAGGCGATTGACGAATACGCGCTGTACGACAAAGACTTTCGCCTGCTGGAATCGCTACTGAGTCACTTGGGCGATCGGTTGAACTCCGATGGCAAAGGGCTGCTCGCTTATGGCAACGTGACGGCGATTCGCAAAGCCCTCGAACTGGCGCCCCAGTATAATTTGCGGGCACGTGTCCTGGATGACCGCGATCTCAATGCCTTGCCGGAGAATTTCTTACCCGGGATGTTGTTGGAGGTTGTCCCGGTCGTCGAAGGGGCCGCCTCGCCCAGTCGCTGACACCGCCCGCGATGCACGTCTCCCGGCAACTCCGCCGCCGAACCGCCGAAGGTTGCGATCGTGCGAATGTTGCGACTCGACTACAATCTTGCTTCCTCCTTTGTTTGTCCGATTCCTTTCTCGTCGTTCTTGGTAAGGAGAATCCGTGAAGATTCATTTCTTAGGCGCCAATCGTCAGGTCACGGGATCGCGTTACTGCCTCGAAGCGGCGGGCAAGCTGGTGATGATTGATTGCGGAATGTTCCAGGAACGGCAATTTCTAGGTCGCAATTGGGAAACGAGTCCGATTCCGCCCGAACAGATCGACGCCTTGGTGCTGACCCACGCACACTTGGATCACTGCGGGCTGATCCCCCGGCTCGTCTCTCATGGTTTCGGCGGCATCATCTATGCGACGCGGCCGACCGTCGATCTGGCGGAAGTGATCATGCGCGATTCGGCCAAGATCCAGGAAGAAGATGCCGCGTACAAGAAGAAGCGGCACCAACGTGAGGGCCGTAAGGGAAGATATCCGGAGGAGGCCCTCTATAACGGGACCGATGTCGACGACACGATGCCCCTGTTTCGCGGTTGTCCCTACGGCGAACCGATGCCCGTCACGGACGCCATCTCCGTCACATTTCACGACGCCGGACATATCCTGGGTTCGGCGATGCTTGAAATTGTCGTCCGCGAACACGAACGCGAGCGCCGGTTGATTTTCTCGGGCGACGTGGGCCAGTGGGAGAAGCCGCTGATTCGAGATCCAAGCGTGTTCGAACAAGCGGATGTGGTCGTAATGGAGTCGACCTATGGTGATCGGGACCACCGCGATGGCGGCGACATTGCGACGCAGTTGCGCGACGTGATCAATCGCACGGTGTCGCGAGGCGGTAAGCTAGTCATTCCGACGTTCGCCGTCGAACGGGCGCAGGAGCTGATGTACCATATCGGGCAGTTAGTCCATACCGACCAAATCCCTGATGTTCCGGTCTTTCTGGATAGCCCGATGGCGGTCAACGTGACCAACATCTTTCGCCGATATCGCGACTGCTTCGACGAAGAATCGTGGAAGCTGATCGCTTCGAACCAGGCGCCTCTCCAATTCCCCGGCTTGAAGCTGGTCCGCAGCGTCGAAGAATCCAAGGCAATCAACGAAGTCCGCCAACCGTGTATCGTGATGGCCAGCTCCGGGATGTGCACTGGCGGAAGAATCAAGCATCACTTGCGGAATTACATCGGCGACCCCAAGTCAACGATCCTGTTCGTCGGTTATCAAAGCCCCGGGACGCTCGGCTGGCAAATCTCAAAACGTCCCGACACGGTGCGGATTCATGGGCGAGAATTCCCGATGCGGGCCGAGGTCGCACAGATCTATGGCTTCTCCGGACATGCCGATCGCGGCGGTTTGATTCGCTGGCTTGCCAATTTGCGGGAAGCGCCGCAGCACGTCTTCCTGACACATGGTGACGAGGACGCTGCCGCCAGCTTGGCCAGTTACATTCGGGACGACATGAAGTGGCCGGTTCGCGTGCCCGAATATCAGCAGGTCGTGCAGCTCTAGCAAAGCCACGTGACATTCAAGCGAGATCGCATCGGTTACGTGGATTTCCACGGACGTCGATTCGCGCGATCTTGATTGACATTCGAAGTTCGCACACCCATGATGGCGGGGGTGTGCGTCACGGTGTCATTGGTTTGCCCGTGCAGAATCCAAGCGATGTTTCCTCAACGGAGTTACAGAAATGATGGCGCGACGAAAACCCTGCGGTTTCACGCTGGTCGAACTCCTCGTTGTGATTGCAATTATTGGCATCTTGGTGGCGCTGCTGTTGCCCGCCGTCCAGTCCGCGCGCGAGGCAGCGCGGCGGATGAGTTGCACGAATAACATGAAACAGGTCGTGCTCGCGTTGCACAACTTTGAAAGCACCTACAAGACCATCCCGTCCGGCATGCGGCACCCCACAGGCTACTTGTCGCCTCACGCCGCCCTCGCCAATTATTACGAACAGAACGCCGTATTCGAACGGCTCGATCTCAACGTGGGGCCGTTCACCCAGCCGAATTATGACGCAGCCCGCGCGCAGCCAAAGATCCTGATCTGTCCGAGTGATCCGTTTCCCGGGCGGACAAATGACATGGGCTGGACCAACTACCATTGCAATGCCGGCAGTTGGGTGCATCTCAACGGCTGGGATGGACTGTTCGGACCGGCCTATGACGCAGGCGGCGGCACGAAAAAGGAACCGCTCCGCTTTGCCGAAATTACGGACGGATTAAGCAACACGGCGGCCTTTGCAGAAGTCGTCAACGGGGCAGGCAGCACCGGACCAGCGCCATCGGTTTACGACTGTTTTGAATTTGGCGCCGCACCTGGTGGTCCTTTGCCGGCGGCGCGCGCCGCGTTTCAGGCCATGGACTGGAAGACCGCCTCGATTCCCTGGACGGGCACCTGGCGGTGGCGCGGGTATCCCTGGACCGAAGGGACTGTCTGGCGTAACTGGTACAACCACTTGCTGCCCCCGAACCAGGCCTGCTGGCGCCCTGGCGACTGGTGGAAGATTGTCTCACCCGCTGGAAGCTACCATCCCGGCGGGGCGAACTTGGCGTTGGCAGATGGTAGCGTGCGGTTTATTCCAGAGACAGTCGACGCCAATGCCTGGACCGCAATCGGGACGCGTGATGGTGGCGAGGCTGTCGAATTGCCGTAATCGATAACAAGCGTTAGGGAGATGCGTTGATGTCAATCAGACTCGGTAGGACCTTTCGTTGCGCCATGCTGTGCTGCACGATCGCCCTGATGTGCGGTTTGCCGATCGGCTGTGGAGGCTCGGGTGACACCAAGGAGGGCAATCCGGCCGAAGTCGAAAAGCTTCGGCAAGAACACGAGGACATGTCGCAACGAGAAATGTCCAACGAGGGCTGACGCGTTAAGGGCGGTACTCGCCCGGACCCGACCCACTGCGACCGGCTATGAATCCAACCCGTCGAAGGGTGGTTGCCAGAGCGGAAGCTGTGGGAACAGGGCCGTGGCAGTCTCAATCGCCACGCGCGTCGAAGCCCGCAGGCGGCCGGTCTCCACCGCGGATTCCACATTCAAGTGGCCGAGCATCAGTTGTGTAAACTCGGGGAGCCCGCAGGCCAGATAGCTGCGTCCCGCCTTTCCTGCTTCCAGGCGCGCGGAACGCGGGCGGATGGAGAGTGTGAATTTCTTGCCATCCAGCAGGAAGCCCAGCTCGGCGGGGGGACTGAGCCCCGCCGCCTTGGCGCGCCGGTGCACTTCACCCAACAGCGTGCGGCAGAGCGAGATGGGATCGAACGCTTTGACCATCCAGACTTCACCGGCGGCCGACTCATGATAATTCTGTTGCCCGCCGGCAGCCTTGAAAGCGCGGTGCAGCGAATCATTGGGGGCCGCGTCCAGGCGCACATCGTGTGTATCGTGTTCGATCGCATCGCGGCAGGTACGAGCCAGGAGCTGTTCAGCAACTCCAGGACGCTCGCCCGATGTCATTAATTCGACAATTCGTTCGTTCTTGACGACCGCATATCCCACGATCGGCGTCAGCTCGTCATTCAGTTCGCTCTTGTCCGGGCCATCAATGGCGACGTAAATGCGATCGTACGCGCGCCGATTGATCAACCACCTCCAGTAACTGTCACTACGGACGACCGGACCAAAGACATTGTGCGTGTTGTCGGCGTAGATCCGCATGAGCGCTGCTTGCTCGACGTGCCTCCAGATGCGAATCTTGAGCGGTTCCGCCTCTGGCTGCCAGGGATTCGCTTCGACCGGCGCAGCCTCGCCCAACTGGGCGAGGATGTCCCGGGCTCCAGCCACGGAAAAGCTGTGGCGCATGCAAACGGCCCAGCCTCGCTGCTGAAAAAAATCCGGCAAATTTGTCCGAATGATACCCAGAACGGCGCCGTCATCCGCCATCCGACGTTCGGCCGCCGCCAGCAACTGCGTGGCACATTGCTGGCCGCGGTATTCTGGCAGGATGCCCAGATCGGAAGCCTGAGACATGGCAAACCGCAGGGGACCAAAGTGGATTTCCCGTTTGGTCAGGTGGACGTGCCCCACCACCTGCTTGGCTCGTTTCACCAACAGCCGATCGTTGGGCTCGTAGAACGGGTCCTCGATCTGAGCCTGAAAATCGCCCGCCGATGAACCGTGAAATAGCGTGGTCAGCAGACGCTGGACATCGTGGTGATCTCCGGCGCGGCCTTCGACGATACGGAATCCAGAGAACGCAACCTGGTTCGGAGAAGAAGATCGAGGCGAGACTTCAGAAGACTTGACAACCTCCAGGTCGTGATTGAGGTCATCGACTCTGCGACTTGAAGCCGTCGTGGGTGTCATGATCAGTATCCCTACTGCGGTGTGAATGCGATCCCTCAGCGTCCACTACCATATAGTGCATTCTTCAAATGTCTAGTAGTAATGGTTGCAAAGTTGCGTGGGAAAACAAGCAAAACGAATACTCGCGTGATGCAAGAATGCGTTCGCGCGCCAACGCAGCCGTTACGTGCGCGATTCGCTCTGCCGTTTGCGCCTGCGTTTTCCCTAAGAAACTGGCCAGTCTCGCGTTCACCCGTGTGATCGCTAGGTGGCGTTGACGCGGATCGGACACTGGGCCCCGAATCCAGTTTTGTTTTTCTTCAATCAGCGGTTTTGTTGCCGGAGTCTTTTCCACGAAACGCTCTGGATGAAAACGAAGGTCACGGGCACGCTGGCGAAGTTCACCAAGGTCATTCGCGCTGACCGGCTCGCGCGTAATCGGCAGGTTGGCTGTGGCAGTTACCACGAGGAAGCCGGGGGCCGAGCATCCGAAGAAACGTCGAATGAGGTCATCCGTTAGTTGGTCGTACTTCGCTCCACCGATGCCGTGGATAAATAGGTCAGATAGGAAGAGTCTGCAGAACATGGTTGTCATCAAGGCGCGGGGGCGGATCTTGACTCCCCGCCGCTCTTGATTCGCAAAATATGAAACAGCTTCCTCTGCATTGCCGTCTGCATGCAGGGGCACCTTGGGCAAGATCAGACCGTCTCGATCAGAGAGTTCCGCATTGCGGTCGGTCAACCGCACAAACAGAGGACGACGACGCGGATCATCTCGAGTCCAAATCCAAAACGGTGTCTCCAGCCATTGGTCGTGCCGCGCCAATGCCGGCACCGGATGGGTCTTGCTACGCACACGGTTGACCGCGCGGTACGCACCGAGCGCCGCGTTATGCTCGACTTGAAACCGTGGCATATGCAGCAGGAGGTGTGCCATGAACATTCGAAATGCGGGCTGTCGGCATACTTCACTCAGCGGCAATTCCAATGTCTCAAGTCCCCACTTCTGTTCAATGCGGTGCCGCGCTTCGGCGAGGCACTGATGGGTTCGATCGGTTCGCCGCGCCGCTGATTGCGCCAGCGGCCACAGCTCGGCCACCAAGGGATCGGATGAAAACGGCCGTACCGCCTCAGCGACTTGGCCCCCGAAGCTGGCAAACCGTTCGGTATCGTGCAGACGACACTCCTCCAACGCCACGCCTGGTTGGGGCCTGTCATAGGCGATCGTGACCACGTGCGGTGCCGCTGCGCTGCCCGTGGGTACGCGAATCGCCGAGTGCGGGGAGACGTCGTTGTCAATCAACAGATTGACCGCGTTGGCATTGAGATTTCTGGCAACCTGGTCGAGCACAAAATTTTTGAACCAGACGCCTGGGTGAAACAGGACCGGTTGGTGGCCCGCCATCACCAGCGGCGCATGTTCGTCACGGTGCGTCGCGGGAAGCGCTCGGTACGCGGCGGTATAGCGTCGCGCGGCGTCCAGGAGGTCGCGGCGGGCCCTGCTGGCGATCGCTGGCAACGACTGGCCGAACAGAACTGCTGCGGCTGGTCTGTGCGCATGATTCCTGGCGACCACCGCCGGCACGTCGGCAAGAGGCGGATCAATCAGGCGCTTGCCGTGGCTGCGGGGTGCGCGGAGCCGTCGGTATTGCATATGCTCCGCGCCGGAGTTCAACCGGCCCCTTCTCCACAAGCCGACATGGTCGCCTGACAACCGGTCGCGGCAATGCTGCGATCCAAGACGTCGAAATAGTGCTGCACGCGGATGTCGGCGTCGTCCAGGACGTCTCCGAACGAACGTGTTTGGTCCAGGTAGATCAGCGGGACGGGAAGTTCGACAATTTCTAGACCAGCGCAGACCGCTTGAACCCAAAGCTCCAGCGGCATCGCATAGCCGGGTTCGGTCAGCGTCAATTTCTTAAGACTTTCGACCCGATAGGCTTTGAAGCCGCAGAAGGCGTCCGTAATCCGCAATCCCAAGCGGCGATTCAATTCCGCCGTGATGCGACGATTGATCCAGAGTCGTTGAGCGGGGGGCGCCGTATCGCCCGGAAACGACTTCAAATACCGACTGCCAGAGACGATGTCGCATGCGCTGCAGGCCGCCGCGAACTGCGGAATCCGTTGAGGTTCGTGTTGCCCATCGCAGTCGATCGTCACAACGACGTCGTAGCGGTGTTCGATGGCGTAATGGAACGCAGTTGCCAACGCAGCGCCATAACCCCGGTTCTGGTCATGAGTAACGATTCGGATGTCGGACCGCTGCGCGAGTCGCTCGGCCGTGCCGTCTGACGACCCGTCGTCGACCACGAGGACGTCGTCACTAAACCGAGCGACTTCGTCCAGCACTTCGTCCACGGAACTGACTTCGTTGAAAACGGGTAGGGCCACTAGCGATCGCACGGGATTATCCCTCCCTTCAGGAGGTGGGTGGGTCAAGGAGGGTTCTGGGCTGTTTCATTCTAGATGAGCGAACACCCCCGTCAACGTCCGTGCGACTTTCGCCGAGTAGTTGCGTTTGCCAGTAGAGACGTTAACTTTTACGGTTCAGCGTTGTGGCAGGGGAGTATTTGATCCGGCACGTGGGAGGCGGTGATGCGTTATCGTCCAGGGGTTCATGCATGATGGCCACGGTTCTGGTTGTGGATGATTCGCCGGTTGACCGGCGGCTGGTCGGCGGGCTGCTGAACAAGACACCTAAGATCGAGATCCTGTACGCAGGCGACGGCGAAGAGGCACTCGAGCTGATGGAGCGCCAGTGTCCGACGATTGTCTTGACCGACATGATCATGCCCAATCTTGATGGTCTCGAATTGACGGCCGAGATCAACAAACGCTATCCACTGGTCCCGGTCATCCTGATGACCGGAAAAGGGAATGAAGAAATTGCGGTTCGGGCACTGCAGATGGGGGCCTCGAGCTACGTTCCCAAAAGTTCGCTGGCAGCCATGTTGGTGGACACGGTGGAAAACGTGCTCTCGGTGGCGCAAGAAGAGCAGATTCAGGTCCGCCTGATGGATTGCATGACGGCCTGCCAGTTCGTCATTGAGAATGACGTGACCATGATCCCAGCCCTGATCAACTATATGCGCGGCTTCATTCGCAAGGCCAAGCTGTGTGACGAAACCAATGGAATTCGAACCTGCGTGGCACTCGAAGAAGCACTCAATAACGCTTTCTATCACGGCAATCTTGAGCTAGACTCAAAGTTACGAGAAGGGGATCGGGCCAAATACCGAGCGCTCGTTGACCGGCGCCTGTCAATGAATCCTTATCGCGAGCGAAGGATTTTTATCGACGCGGCCGTCACGCCCGAGGAAGGCCGTTTCCGAATTCGTGATGAAGGGCCGGGATTCGACCCCAAGAATCTGCCCGACCCAACCGATCCCGCCAACCTGGAGAAACCCAGCGGACGCGGGCTACTGTTGATGCGGACGTTCATGGATGATGTATTTTTCAATCAACACGGCAATGAAGTGACGCTGGTGAAACGCATTGACACCACCGCGTCGCCAGGAGCGTAATCCCATGAGTTCACCAAAGTTCTTTCGCGTTGAACCGAGCGACGATGCTCTGATTATTGCCGCCGTCGACAATATTCACGGTCTGGTCGAAGATGAAGTGAGAGACGAGTGCGATTCGCTGCTGGAACAGCTGGATCAGAATCACTCCAAGCATGCCATTATCGACCTCGAGGCACTCGACTACTTTGGTTCAATCATGTTGGAATTGATGGTGGTCGTCTGGAAGAAGGTGAATAAGTCAGGCGGAAAATTTGCCGTTTGCAACGTCTCGAAAGTCGGTCAAGAAATTCTCAAGACGGCAAAGTTCAATACGATCTGGCCGATCCTCGACTCCCGCGACGAAGCGATTGCGAACGTGAATTCGTAGTCGACGCTTGCCGCCACTTCGACGTTGCACGTTTGTGGCAGGCATTGGCTACTTGTAACTCGACGCGTCAGCGTGCGATGCCGTTGCGTTGATTTCGATGGCTCGTCGCTCATTCCTCGGTCGCGCTGCGGGTTACCACGGGCGCAGTCAACCCATATCCAGGTACTGCATTGTCGGTCTTAAGTCGAGCGGTACGCATGCTGCTTGCCATCGTTCGTAACTCGAAATCGCCTGCTGGATGCGTGCGCCGTAAACTTCGGCAACCGAAAATCCAAGCTTGCCCAAGCACGTCGTCCCTCGCTGCGTCCGCCTCTTTTCTTGAAGAACGGCACGGGCACCGGGTCCATGCCTTGCTGGAGGCGCCTGACCGATCCGCAACGGCGCCCGCCCAGTCCGCTCCGTCAGGGACTCTCGACCGTTACGGCCATCACGACCGGCGCGGAACTGTCGGGCCCCTTCACAAGTTCGATGCTCTTGATCACGTCCCGCTTGGCAGGCATGACACGCAGGTAACGAATCTGCTGACCGCGCAATCGGAAGGCCAGTTGCGATTCGGGCACATCAACGTGGCGAATGTAATCCGCGAAGTGGATGGCGTTACGTAGCGGATGATCTTCCACCGAGCCGTCGTGGTAATGCAGCCGTACAATCATCGACACCGATTCGTCGCGCGTGGCGGGGAAACCCCACCCGCTGACACCGCTCAACAGGTGAACGGCATTGGCCGGTGAATTGCAAGGCAACGATACCGCCTTGGGCATCTTCGGGGGAAAGGTGCCTCGCGGGCCATAGAGCATGACGACGTTGGGAATTCGATCACCCTGCGGGTCGATCAATAGAAACGGCACGCCCGCAAACGTCTTGGGTGACCAATCCGCAAAGATTAATCGTTCGGCCGTTGCTTCCTGATCGAAGAACATGCCCCGTGTGCTCACGATCGTGGCGGCCTTGTTCAGCGGAATCGGGACAAACTTGCCTCGCTGCGTGAGGAAC
>JAUIHJ010000186.1 GCA_030432015.1 bacterium | reverse complement strand
TCTTCACGTGCCGTCATCGAGCTGAGTTTCCCACACGCCGCGAAATCAAGCACGCCGCCGCGCTTCCTTGCGGCGATCGGTCTCTTTGAGCAGTACTTTACGGAGACGAATCTGTGTCGGCGTGATCTCGACCAGTTCATCTTCTTCGATGTATTCCAAAGCGGCTTCGAGCGACATTTTGCGCGGCGGCTTGAGTAAGATGTTGTCGTCGTTGCCCGATGCCCGCATGTTCGTCAGTTTCTTTTCCTTGGTTGGGTTTACGTCCAAGTCGTTCTCGCGCACGTTTTCGCCGACGATCATGCCTTCGTAGACTTCGTCGCCGGGGGCGACAAACAGGTCGGCCCGTTGCTGCAGGCCGTCCAGGCCAAAGGCGACGGCCTTACCACTGACCATCGAGATCAAGACCCCGTTGTTGCGGCGCGGAATGTCGCCTTCCAAGGGAGCGTACTTCGCGAAACGGTGATGAATAATCGCCGTCCCTTGCGTGGCATTGAGCAGCCGCGTGCGGAGGCCGATCAGGCCTCGCGCCGGAATCAGGAACGCCGCAAACGTAAAGTCGCCGCGGGTGTTCATCTGCTCCAGCGTTCCTCGTCGCTCGCCAACGAGTTCCATGATCGGACCGAGCTTGTCGGAGGGGACTTCAATCACCAGCGACTCGAACGGTTCTTCCTTTACACCGTTATTGTCGTGCGTGATCACCGTGGGCTTGCCGACGGAAAGTTCGAAGCCTTCACGACGCATCGTTTCGATCAGCACGGAGAGGTGGAGCACGCCCCGTCCCGCGACGGCCAGCGAGTCGGTGCCAGGTACCGGGCGAACACGCAGGGCCACGTTGCGTTCCAGCTCTTTCATGAGACGGTTCTTGAGCTGTCGCGTGGTAACGTACTTGCCCTCGCGGCCGACCAATGCGGAGGTATTGATGCTGAAAATCATTTCCAGGGTGGGTTCATCCACGCTCAATCGCGGCAACGGAATCGGCTGACTCGGGTCGCAAATGGTATCGCCGATTTCCGCGGAATCAAGTCCGATCAGGGCCACGACTTCACCGGCTTTGGCGACGCTGACGTCGCGTCGCCCCAGGTTCTCAAAGACCTGCAGGGACGTGATCGTAGCCGGCTTGAATTGGTTGTCCGGTTTGCTCAACAGGATCTTCTGTCCCTGCCGGAGCTCGCCGGATTGAATGCGGCCGATCGCGATCCGGCCGACATATTCGGACCAGTCCAACGTCGTAATTAACAATTGGGTCGGTCCGTCAAGTGTTACGTCCGGTCCCGGCACGCGCTCAAGCACCATGTCGAGCAGAGGTTGCATCGAATCGGTTTTCACCGCCGGGTCATGGGTTGCGTAGCCATCCTTGCCGCTGGCGAAAATGTAGGGAAAGTCGTCCAAATGGTGCTCGGCACCGAGCTCCATCAGCAACTCGAAAGCCGTATCGAGCGTTTCCATCGGTTGGGCATCGTGGCGGTCGATCTTGTTGACGACAACGATCGGTGTAAGGCCAAATTCGAGCGCCTTGGCCAACACGAAGCGGGTTTGCGGCAGCGGGCCTTCGGCAGCATCGACCAGCAGCAGGGCACCGTCGGCCATCCGAATGACCCGTTCGACTTCACCTCCGAAATCAGCATGCCCCGGCGTGTCAATCACATTGATTTTGACGCCCTTGTAGGGGATCGCGATATTCTTGGCGAGGATCGTGATGCCCCGTTCGCGTTCAATATCGTTGGAGTCCAGGATGCAATCACCCTGCAGCTGGCTATCTCGAAACTCGCCACTTTGGCGTAACAGACAATCGACGAGGGTCGTCTTGCCGTGGTCAACATGGGCGATGATTACGAGGTTACGTAGGTCCTGGCGACGCATTCGTGTCTCTATATGGCGGGAGTGATGTGGGGCAAAGCCCGCTATCCTAGCAACTACCATCGCCCTGGCGTAAGGCCAAACTGCATCTTTGACGCCGAGCCGGCTGCCACTGCGGGCCCGCGATGGAAGATGGAGGGTAGGCAAGTTAGAATCGAAGTTGCCCCCCCTGCTCTTGCTCGTCCTGTGCCGCTGGAATACGGCAGAACCCCGGCCTCTTATGAAAATCAGCTCGATTCCCCAGATCTACCGGAATATCCGACGGGGCACCGAGATCATTTCGGTGCTCAGCCGCTATGGTTTGGCCGACTGGATCAGCCGTTTTAACCTGGATTTCGTCAAAGATCAGCTGAAGGCTCGGGACGGCGAAGCGATTGCCCGCCATCCTCGCGAAGCACGAATTCGGATGGCTCTGACGGACCTGGGACCAACGTTCATCAAGCTGGGGCAGCTACTCAGCACGCGGCCGGATCTGGTGGGCCGCGAACAGGCGAACGAACTCTCAAAGCTTCAGTCCAACGTGCCGGCTGATCCGCCGGAGGTGATTCGGAAGATTGTCGAGGCTGAGCTGGGACAGCCGCTCGATGAATTGTTCGCGGAATTTTGCGACAAGCCGATCGCCTCGGCGTCGATTGGGCAAGTCCATGCCGCTCGATTGTTAACGGGCGAGCAGGTCGTCGTCAAAGTTCAGCACGACAAGATCGAGAAGAAGGTCCACGAGGATCTTGAAGTCCTGGCCGGCCTGGCACAATTGGCGGAGAGCATTCCCGAATTCAAACCCTATCGTCCCTCGACCACGGTCGCGGAGATGGCGCGAACCCTGCGTCGTGAACTGGATTTTGGCCGCGAAGAACGCAACCTGTTGCAGTTTGGCGCTCAGTACCACGGCAACCCCAAGGTGCGCATCCCGGCACCGGTCGAAGAACTCTGCACGCCGCGTGTGATCACCATGGAGCGGTTGGATGGCGTGAAGCTACTCGACTCGCGGGAGTTGGTCGCGCAGGGGTTTGATCTGGATGTCATTGCGCACCGGATCGCGGAATTGTATCTCGAGATGATCTTTACGCACGGCTTCTTTCACGCGGACCCCCATCCGGGCAACATCGTCATCCTGCCCGGCAACGTGATCGGGCTGCTGGACTTCGGCATGGTGGGGAGGATTGAAGAACGTCTGCGGGAAGACATCGAAGAAATGCTGTTCACGATCGTGGGGCAGGATGTGGCGATCCTCACGGCGTTGATCAAGAAGGTCGGAACTCCGCCTGCCGCCTTGGACGAGGGCGCTCTGGCTGTCGACATCGCCGATTTCGTGGGACACTATGCCACCCAGTCGCTCGACCATTTCGACCTGGGCGGTGCGCTCAGTGACATGTTCGATATCATTCACCGGTTCGGCGTGACGCTACCGCCGCAGGTCAGCATCTTGATCAAGGCACTGGTCACGCTCGAAGGGACGACCCGCCAACTGAATCCCAGATTCAGTCTCATGGAAGTGATGCAACCGTTTCATCGTAAGATGCTGGTGAAACGCCTGTCGCCATCACGTCAGTTCAAGAAAATGCGGCGTGTGTATTTCGAGGTCGAGCAACTGGCCGAAGTGCTTCCACGCCGCATCACGGAGATTCTGGCGCAGGTTCAGGCGGGAAAGTTCGATGTCCATCTTGACCATCGACGTCTGGGGCCGTCGGTCAACCGCCTGGTCCTGGCGATGATGGCCAGTTCCCTGTTCCTGGGGTCGGCGCTGATGCTCAGCCAGCAGGTGCCTCCCGTCCTGTTTCCGGACAATACCTATTTTGGCGGCCTGCATCGCGTTTCGTTGCTCGGGCTGACCGGCTGTATTGTCAGTATTCTGGTTGGCTTCAGGCTGCTTGTGGCGATTGCGAAGTCGGGGCGCCTGGATCGCCCGGATTGACTTCTGCAACGCGCGCCGCTTCGGCCGATGACGCCGCATCCATTTCAAGTTCTGGTGGCGCCGGCGGGCGGACTTCATCCAGTAGCCGCTCGATCTTCGCGTTCAGTTCGTCGATCTGCTTGAGGACTGCATCCTGGCGGGCGTCAATCTGTTCAATCAGGCTTTGGGATTCGGATGTCGTAAGCATAGAGTCCGGGGGCGGGGCGTGAGGTCTGAAATTGTGCTCTTGCTAATGCCGAAGGCATGCCGGTTTCGAGCCTGGGGTGCAAGCCCCGGGGCTACGTCGTCTGGTTGCTCTGTCGTCTGGTTGTCCTCGAGCCGCTACACGGCTGACGGCCTCCAGTTTCGGTGTCGCTAGAATTGGCACCACAGGCTAGTGCCTGCCGCCGCTGCGCGGCGCATTGGCGCAACTTCAAAAGGCGTGCTGCATGTCGGTGGGGCGAGTAACGAAACCTGTCTGGTTGGATCGGTTGTTTCGTCGAGTTGGCTTGCCCGGTTGGCTCGATTGCCGGTTATTCCGGTTAGCCCAGGTCTAGCGAAAACGCGGCACGGATTTCCAGGAAGTGGAGCAAGAAAATATCCAATCTTGGCGTGCCTGGGGTGCTGGAATCTCGTCGCCGGTGAGACCCCCTGCCTGTCTTGGGCTCAAAAACACCGGGTTTTTTGCACATCCGTTGGTGGTCTGGGGTGTTTTCGGTGACTTGGCGGAATGCGTCGAGTTTTCTAGCGGTATGAATTGTTCTCGATTTAACGGGCATGCGGGTCGATTGGATTTATCAGGCAATTTCACTTGGGGGATATTTCCATGAAGACAAAGTTTATTGTGATTTGCGCGGCGTTGGTGGTTTCGCTTGTGGCGGGACCGGCGCTGTTTGCTCAATACCCGGGACAGCTAGGACCTGGGTATGGTCAACCGATTGGTGGCATGGGACAAATGCCGATGCCTGGACAGATGGGTTATGCACCTGCGATGCAGGCCGCACCCATTGGAACGACAATGGTGCCGATGATGGCTCAGCCTGTTTATCATCAGGCGCAGCCGGCGTTTCAAATGGCACCGCAGGGATACGGCGTCGTGCCTGCTTCCCACAATTCGTTGTTGGGTGATGAGGACGGCGTCAAAAAAGGTGGCAAAGGTAAGGGGTGCGGCGGCAAGTGCGGCGGCAAGGGTTGCACGGACTGCCTCACTGGCGGCTATTCGTCGCGGCTCAACTTTTACGGCGAATTTCTCTACCTGCGGATGCGGGATGCGGAGGTACCCTTCGCGGTTCCCATCGATGGTCCCATCACGCCGGGAACCCCGCGCGTCGAAGTCGGGCCCGTCGCGGTGGCGGACATGGACTTTCAGCCGGGCTTTCGCTTTGGAATGGGCTTTTGCGTCAATGACTGCACCAGCCTGTCGATGGAGTACACGTATTTTGAATCGGGAACGACCGAAGGGACAGCCGTGCAAGCTCCCTATGTTCTGGAGTCGCTCGTCCAGCATCCCGCGGTCTCGAATGCCGGTTCCAACTTTCTCGAGGCGTACGGTCACTATGATGTGACGTTCGACCTGGTCGACGTCGCGATGCACAAGCTGCTGAGCTATTCGTGCACGCATCAAGTCGGCTATGTGGTCGGGCTTCGCTATGCTCAACACGAACAAGGATTTTCCGCGGACTTTGCGGGTAATGGCACCGAAAATGTCACCACCGACATCGACTTCACCGGTGTAGGCGTGCGTGCTGGTCTTGAAATGGAGCAGTACATCGGTTGCCGGATGCTGGTCTACGCCAAGGGTTACGGCAGCATTTTGCCTGGTGAATTCCGTGCCAGTTACAACCAGTCGCAGAGCTTTGACAACCGCGTGGTTGACACCACCTGGAAAGCCGGCCGCGTCATGACGATGTGGGACCTGGAACTCGGTTTGGGTTGGAGCAGCAAGTGCAAGAACTATCGTGCTACGGCAGGATACGTCTTCAGTGCCTGGACCAACATGGTGCAGACCGACGAGTGGATTCGTGGCGTCCATACGAACGACTTCATCGGCATGGATGATACATCCACGTTCGATGGCCTGGTCGCCCGCTTCGAGGCACGTTACTAAACCGGCTCCGCTGGGGTCTCTCCGGACCTGAGTGAGAATTGTCGCCGAATCAGCCTTTCGAGGCTGGTTCGGTTTTTTTATTTGCGCTCACTCCTCAATTGTCTCGGCGGGGCGCAGTTTCCAGGTAGCGTTGCAGCGCCCGGCCCAATTGTCGGCCCACCGTTTCGTAGCCTGTGATGGTGCTCTCGGCTGAGTTCCAGGTGGTTTCCAGCGTTACCGCAACGACGTGCTCGCGCGTGTTGAAGGAGACCCAGTTTTTACTGATCTGGCGCCAGTTGGCATCGTAGCCGGGGCCAGACTCGCGGGCGATTCCGGTGAAGGCCAGCGGTCCGACAATCTCGACCTCCGCCGCTGCCAGCAGCCGGCTCAGATTTCTCTGGCCCTTATCGGTCAGCAGTTTTCGTGGAGAGACAAAGAAGAACGGCGCGGCGTCCTGCGCGCCGGGATTGTGCAGGTCGACAAAGACGTCAAAGCGCCCCTCACGATCCAGGGCTCGAATCCTGTCCGTTGCCGCGCGGACCGCAGGCCAGTGAGGCGCGTCGCTCCAGTCGCGGTTGTGGTCTTGTGGATGTTGGTTCTTGCCGCCAGCGCCCAGTTGCACATTATCCACATCCATGATCGGAACGATGAACAATTGTGCCTGGTTGCGGAGCGATTCGACGCGCGGGTCAGCGGATGCCAGCCAGTTCACTAATCCCTTGCAAACCCAACTCGATCCTGCCTCCCAGGCGTGCTGACGGGCTTGGATCCAAACGGTGTGAGGCGGGTCGTGTTGTGGCGGCGCGCCATCCTGCGGTGGTCCACAGGGCTGCCCTGTTTCTGCTGATGTGGCACCCACGTGAAGTGCCGGAATCGATTGCCCGCCGCGCGTCTGGCCGAGCACAAATGCCTGGGTTTGTGGAATCTGGCCGGCCGCCCATTCGGTCAACGCGATGGCATCGTTGAGGCCAAATGGTGGGCCCCATGCAAACCAGGCCTCGTTGGCATCGACGCGCTGCCGGTAGACGATGCGATTTTGCTGGCGGGTACCTGCGGTGGTCTGCCGCCAATTGCAATTGTCGAGACTAAATGCGGCTCGCGTCGGTGTCGCCCAAGGCGCCTTGCCGACATCCAGTGTGATCGTCTCGCCGGGGCGAATTCCGGTCACTTTGATGTACCACCAGCACGCCCAACCACGCTGCGGGTGTTCAATCGGCCTGAGTCGAATCGTCCGCGTTTTTTGATCAAGCAACTCGACCTGCCCGTTGCCGTTGGCAAAATCCAGCTCGACCACCAACTGCGGGAGCGGGCTTGCCGTTTCGACCGAATCGTCCGCCGCGATTGAATGCGCCGTTGCCGCTAGCAGTCCAACTGAGCACAACGCAACCAGCTTTCCTGTGCAAACGGTCGCGGGAGTTGGCCAATACGGTCGATGCCGTGCAACGTGCTGACACGGGCGGAGTGAATTGGAGTCAGAGGTCATGCGTTTCTCGATCGCTGGCGTGGGACAGGTCAATCGGAGCTGATCCGGAACGTTGTTGGGGGTTCAATATTGACGCAAAATTGTGCGCAATGCTAGACTTGCCATGTCGCGTGCTGAAATGTGACAAGCTGTACATCATGCAAGGCAAGCAAGCGAGACCGCACGGATGGCTGGAACGCTGGGGATCGTCGAGGTTGGAACTACACGCCACGGTGCTGCCGTAAGCGAGTTGGCATCGCGTCGCCTGGGCGGCAAGCCACTTGTGGAATGGGTCGTCCGCCGCGTCACGGATTCGCTCTTGCTGGATCGTGTGATCGTGGTCACCGATGCAACGATCGAAGCGACGGTGCGGTCGCTGACGCCGCGCGATATCGCTGTGTTTGTCAGCGATCAAGCGGATATGCTGGGACATTTTTCAGCGGCAGCTCGAGCGTTCAACGCCGATCAGGTGGTTCGTGTCGGCCTGGAGAATCCTTTTGTCGATCCCGCCCTGATTGATCGGGTGGTGAGCACGGCCAATACCTATCCCGGCTGCGACTACATCGGTTACTACTCGCACACTGGCCAGCCGGTGACCCAATCACGGCTGGGAGTCTTCGCCGAATGGGCGCGGGCAGATGCGATCTATAAAGCGGATGTGTTGGCGACCTGCCACGACGACCGGCACCACGTTACGCGGTTCTTGTATTCGCACCCCGAGTTGTTTCAATTACGGTTACTTCCCGTTCCCGCACGCCTTGACCGATCGGATTTCCGGTTGTCGATCCGTGGCGCAGAGGACTGGGAAAATGTGCAAATGATTGTCGATGCCTTGGGACCCGATCACCTTGCCTGGCAGGAGATTGCGGGGTTGTTGGATTCGCATCCGCAAATTCGCCATCAGATGGCGGCCCTGAATAGCGTTTTGGACGATTGATCGAGATTCAACCGCCGCAGTTAACGCGGCGACGTCACGTTTTGCTCTTGGCTCAAAGGGATGTTGAGCATGAACGACGAGAGATGGAATGGATTCCGTCTCGAACTTGCGGCACTTGAGCTCGATGGAGCCGAGGATTGCCGCGAAAGCCTCGGCCCCTGGGCGTCCAGCGTTCAAGGCGTGGTGTTCGAGCCGTGTGGCGTACTTTATGACGATTCCGCTTGGCAGCGCTGGCTATGGCAGCTCGCTTCCCGTGTCGGTCTTGTCAGCCAATACACGCCGTTTTTCCGTATGTGGGAATGCGAGTATCAGGAACGTGTGTGGTCCGGTCAAATCGATTTCTGGACTGCCCTCAGCCGATTCTTGCGGTCCGCTGGCATGTCGTGGCCGGATATTGAGGAGGTGGTCGCAGCAAGCCGCGGCAAGTTTCGGCGCTTCGAACGGGACACGCGTCTGTTTCCCGATGTTCATTGGACACTCCGTCGGCTGCATGCCAGCGGACTTCAGCTGGCGACCATTGCCCACCAGCGCCGGGGCGAAACCAAGATCCGCCAGCGACTTGAACAGGCCGGGATCTGCAATCTTGTTGCGCGAATTCCCTTGCTATCCACCGGGGACACGTCGATAAACCTTGCCGACTGGCAGCGAAAATCGTTGGAGACGCTGCCCGGCGCCTACAGCAGTTGGGCGTTTGTTGCGCGGCGGCAGGCCGGACTGAATGTGGCACGCGAGCTGGGGATGCTGGCCGTGGCCTTCAATCATGACGCGGACGTCGAAGCCGAGGTTTACATCGATCAGTTTTCCCAGTTGGAACAGCTCGCCGGCCGCCAGGAGGATGCTGGCCCGGGGCACGCGCCCGCAAAAGCCGCGTAATTGGTAAAGTCGGCCTAAAGATCCAGGCTGGATTCCGCCGAACTGATAAGTGCTGGGAAACTCGTTCCTCCTTATCTTCAGGACGGCCTCGATGAAACGCTTGATGTCGCTGCTCGCAATCAGCCTGATCTCGACCAATGTCGGGTGCGCACTTTGCTCTAGCTGCGACGACTACAGCTACGGTGCATTCGGAGGGCTTTGGGAACGGACCGATATGGTCAACGGACGCGTTGGATCGGCCTTTTCGCCGGCCGGCTATTCCACGCAGCAATTGGAAGCCGAACAGACCGACGGGCCAGAATCGAACGGACCACAGGGTTCGCAGTCTGAGACATACGATTCCCAACAAGAAGTACCCACTCCCGCCACAGACGTGGACGACGATCCGTCGCTGGAGACTTAGGATCGCGCAGGCTTGGTCGAGCGGGACCTGACAAACCATCATTGTCGTCATGACGCTCGCCAGTGCACGGTGTCAAACGACGGGTGACCTTTGCCCGCCGTCGAGCGATGGTTGTGACACCATCGAGCCGTGATTTTTCCCTGGCCGGCCAGCGATGGCAGGCCCGAGGATTCTCTCGATTCTGCGGCCCGAGCCGGGAAACGCTTTTCTTCGCGCGACCACTACGTTACGGTTATCTCTTCCTGACGTGGTGCTGCGGTCTCCGCGGATGACGTTTGCGATTGGGGCGCAGTCCGCATGCCACGTGAAGGGCGCGTGACACGAGCGTTTGCTGCAATTCGCGCGGCGAGCGTAACGCACACCTAGGGTGGAGTGGAAGACGACACCGTACGTCGCATCGATTGTCGACCGGCCAATTTAAGGCAGCACGGTTGGTACTTTGTGACCCGCGTCACGCGATCCGGCATCACGACATCGTACCAGGCAAGAGCAAACCTTATGGTAGACGACCACGGCACAGGCGAATCGAACGTGACGGCCGCAACCGCACAAGACGCGGGTGTCGATTCTGTGAGCATGATTGAAGCACCGCCGACGAAGATTGGTGGCATTCTGATGCGGCTCGGACCTGGCTTGATCATTGCCGGGTCGATCGTGGGGTCGGGCGAGTTGATTGCGACGACTTCGACCGGAGCGAAGGCCGGGTTCTGGTTGTTGTGGCTGATTCTGATCGGCTGCGTGATCAAGGTCTTCGTGCAGGTCGAAATGGGACGCTACACGGTTGTCACGGGGAAGACAGCGATGGACGGTCTGGCGGAAGTCCCCGGACCACGGATCGCGGGACACGGCAACTGGTTGATCTGGTATTGGGCGCTGGTGTTCCTGGCCACAATCGGCCAGGTTGGCGGAATCGTCGGCGGTGTGGGCCAGGCGCTGCAGATCAGCGTGCCGATTACGGACAGCGGCCGTCAGTTCAATGCGCAGGTCGACCTGGAAACTCGCTATACCGTCATGGTTGGCGAACTGGCCCTCGCAAAAAAACGCGCCGATGCCGGCGATCCTCGAGGAACTGCGCGGGCGGCGGAATTGCAGCCTCAAATCGCGTCGCTCGCCGAGGAGTTTGTCGCCCAGCGCATGGCGGTGGCCGATCAACAGTTGGCGGACCTGAAGGCCAGCGGTGCCAAGGATGCGAACGTGTCTGATCGATTGGCGGCGTTGCAGGAAGCTCATGACATCGTGCAGGTACGCCGCGGTTCGACCAACGATCCTGCGGTGCTGTTCGCGGCTCACGGCGACGATCTGGCCAATGCACGCGATGCGGCGGTCAACGCGCTGACAAGGTTTGGCCGTCGCAATTCTCGTGATGACGAGATTTGGGCACTCATTATTGCCATTATCACGGCCGTGGTTCTGGTGATCGGTCGGTACGGCTTCATTCAGTCATTTTCAACGGTTCTGGTCGCGTCATTTACATTCATCACCGTCGTCAACCTGTGCATGCTTCAGAACGATCCCTATTGGGCGGTTGGCCTTAGCGACCTGGCGGACGGGATGAGCTTTAAGCTGCCGCCGCCGTCCGCAGCGGCCATCGGCGCGACCGGCCTGGCGACGGCCCTGGCGACGTTTGGGATCATCGGCGTCGGCGCGAATGAATTGATTGCGTATCCGTATTGGTGTTTGGAAAAGGGGTACGCCCGATTCACAGGGCCGCGAAACGACTCGGAAGAATGGGCCGAGCGGGCGCGAGGCTGGATGCGAGTCATGCGTTGGGACGCGTGGTGTTCCATGGTGGTCTACACATTTGCGACCCTGGCGTTCTATTTGCTTGGTGCTGCGATTTTGAACCGAACTGGCTTAAGCCCTGCCGGGGACGAGATGATTCGCACCTTGGGAGTGATGTACGAGCCCGTCTTTGGTGCGGTGGCGCGGTGGATCTTTTTGTTCGGCGCCTTTGCGGTTCTGTATTCGACCTTTTTCGTCGCCACCGCCAGCCTCGCCCGCGTGGTCCCCGACGGCATGCGCGTGATCGGTATCGGGCCGACCAACGAGGCGTCCTATCGCAATTGGATTCGTGGCTTCAGCGCGTTGTTTCCATTCCTGTGCGTGTTGGCCTATAGCGTCTTGCAACAGCCTGTCG
>JAUIHJ010000185.1 GCA_030432015.1 bacterium | reverse complement strand
CTGGAATTCGTGTACCGCTTCACGCACCAAGCCACCACGACACCGTACCGGTTTTCGGCAGGCGACGAGATCATGATCGAGTCGCTGACGGCTCCCGAACTCAACAAGGGTGATCTGATTCAGGGCCGGGGATTGAAGATCCAGTCCGACGGAACGATTACGCTGCCGCTGGTCAGGCAAGTCTCGGTCGCCGGGCGAACCGTTGACGAGATTCGGCAAGAATTGGACGAGCGATACTTGCGGTACTACACCGATCCTGCGATCACCGTGACACCGCTGAAAACGAACACCAAACTCGAGAGCCTACGGGCATCGGTGGATGGCCGCTATGGTGTCGGTGGCTTGGTGCGCCGGGCCAACGTGACCCCGGAAGGGACCATCCAGTTGCCGGCGATTCGATCGGTTTTCGCCCATGGCCTGACGCTTGACGAATTACAGCAGGAGATTGAGCAGCGCTATCTCGAACACATCGGTAACGGTGTCGAAGTCACGGTGGTGCTGTTGGAGAGAGCCCCGAGTTTCGTGTATGTGCTCGGCGAAGTGCCGTCTCCCGGCCAGTATCCGCTGCAACAGGCAACGACGGTTATGCAGGCATTGAGTCTGGCAGGGGGGTGGAACAACGGCGGCAACCTGCGCGAGATTGTCGTCTTTCGTCGTACGGCCGATTGGCAACTGATGGCCACAAAGCTTGACCTGCGCGGTGCGCTGATCGGCAAGCGGCCGGCGCCGGCGGACGAAATCTGGGTCCGTGACTCGGATATCATCCTTGTCCCGAAATCGCCGGTCTTGCTCATGGACGACTTCATCAACTTGGTGTTTACCCGAGGCGTTTACGGCGTTGTCCCCGCCGGCGTCACGGTGAATCTCGCCAAGCTGAGTTCGATTTAGCGTCGCGCCGCCAGGACGACGGAGCGGATCGACTCGCGGCGGCGAGCGTGCGCTGCTGGCCTTTACGGAGCCGCTGAGCCCGAATCTGAAAAACGTGATTCGGCCTGGACGCTGGTCTTGGATTGCGAAGTGATGCCGTTTTGACCAAGATGGTGCTTCGTGCTCGTCGCCAGCATTCGCCGGTGACCGCAGATTGGGCCAGCATCCGATCCCCGATCGGTCGTGTCTGGTATTCTTCCATACCGTGATCACTCGACGAGGAGTTTCTTCGTGCCAAACGAATCGCCCGGACATGCAGGCCGATTGCCACAGAATTTGACTTCCCCGACGCGCCGTTTGCCAGCAGGCTCAGTGTGCCATCGGGATGATCCAGGGACCGCGTGGTCAGGCCCCTTTCAGGTGACATTGCTGCTGCGGGCAATCGCGGTTCGCCCGATCGTCGCGGTTGCGGTCCTGATCCTGCCTGCCGTCATGATTTTCCGCGCAGCACCGCTGCCCGCCGCACAACCGAATGTCATCCTGATCATCACGGATGATCAAGGGTATGGCGACTTGAGTTGTCATGGAAATCCGATTCTCAAAACGCCGCACATTGACGCCTTGTACCGCGAATCGGTGCGTCTGGTCGACTACCACGTAGCCCCGACGTGTTCGCCGTCCCGCGCGGCCCTGCAGTCAGGTCATTGGACCGATCGGACGGGAGTCTGGCACACGATCATGGGGAGATCGCTGCTGCGCGAAAACGAAACCACGCTGGGACAAGTCTTCGCCGATGGCGGTTATGCAACCGGCATGTTTGGCAAATGGCACCTCGGCGACAACTATCCATATCGTCCGGAGGATCGCGGGTACCAGGAGGTGATGCGTCATGGTGGTGGCGGTGTCGGTCAGACGCCCGACTATTGGGACAACGCTTATTTTGACGGCGCCTACTTTCACAATTCGAAGCCTGAGAAAGTCGCAGGCTTCTGCACGGACGTTTGGTTCGACTATGCGACACGGTTCATCAAGCAGCAGCACGCGGCTCAGAAACCGTTCTTTGCCTATATTTGTACCAATGCCCCCCACGGCCCGATGCACTCGCCACCGGAGGCCAGCGAGCCGTATGCCGAGTTAGGCACCAATGTCGCCAATTTTCTTGGGATGATCGCGAATATTGATAAGAACGTAGGACGTTTGCGTGAGTTCCTGCAAACCCAGGGGCTCGCTGAGAATACGATCTTCATCTTCACCACAGACAATGGCACCAGCAGTGGAGACAAGGTTTTCAACGCCGGCATGCGAGGCAAGAAGGGGAGCGAGTACGAAGGTGGTCATCGTGTTCCGTTTTTCGTGCACTGGCCGGCAGGTGGTCTAAAGCGCGGTCGCGACGTGCGCCCAGTCACTGCCCATGTCGACGTGCTCCCGACATTGATCGATCTCTGTGGCCTCCCGGCGCCCAAGGGCATTGCGTTCGACGGACGCAGCATTCGCCCGCTTTTGGAAGGCGACGAAGCAGTTGTCGCGAAGTGGCCGGACCGGATCCTGGTCACAGATTCCCAGCGCGTCAAGGATCCCATCAAATGGCGCAAGAGCTCGGTCATGACGACCCGTTGGCGGTTGATCAACGGCAAGGCACTTTACGACATTGACGCCGACCCGGGACAGAGTCGCGATGTTGCTGCCGCGCATCCCGACGTCACCAAGCGGCTACAGGATTTCTACGAAGCGTGGTGGAGTGAACTGGAGCCAACGTTTGACCAGGATTGCGCGATTTACCTGGGGCATCCGGCCGAGAATCCCACCCGTCTGACCTGCCACGACTGGATCACGACCGGCTCGACCCCTTGGAACCAGGCCTCGGTACGTGCGGCGATGGGAGGCAAGGCCAACACCGGTTTTTGGAATGTGAATGTTGTGGCTGACGGCGATTATGAGATTCGCCTCCGCCGCTGGCCGGAAGAAGTCGCTGCGGAGCTGAGTTCACCGTTGCCACCGGGCGACGATGTTCCAGGTGTGGCGCCGTACCGGGCACGACCCGGAAAGCCCGTCGACATCGTCCGTGCCACAATTCAGCTTGGAGACCAGCGAGCGGCCCAGGACGTCGCGCCCAAGGCCGATGAAGTTCGGTTTCGGTTACGTCTTAAGGCTGGCGTGTCGCGGCTAAGCGGACGGTTTGTGCTGGCGGATGGCTCGTCGATCGGAAGCTACTATGCCTACGTCAAGCGACTCTGATGACCAGAAGTTCGAGGAAAGAATTCGAGAATTGCATTAGTCCTCTGTTCGCCGACAATAAAGTCGTTCACAATTCGGCTGGATTGCTGTTCGATTTACCAAAACGCCCGATCGACAGGGCCTAACCAACAGGAGTGAACGATGGACGCCAAGACGGCAATTAAGACAAACATCAACATGGGAAGTATGGTCTCGACCTCCTACCTTGATGACCTGACCGACGACGAGATGATGCGTCGGCCACACGCAGAATGTAATCACCTTAAATGGCAGGTTGGTCACCTGATTGCCTCGGAGCACCAGATGATTAATGGTGTTGTCCCGGGGGCGATGCCAGCCTTACCAGCCGGCTTCGTGGAAAGGTATTCCAAGGAGACGGCGTCCTCGGACGATCCCGCCGCCTTCGATTCGAAGGAAGAGCTGATGCGCGTTTATGCAGAGCAGCGGGCAGGTACGTTGGCCGCGCTGGAAGCAATCGACAACGCGGCCCTCGAAGGTGCGTCGCCGGAATCGATGCAGGCCTACGCCCCAACGGTTGAATCGGCCTTTAGTATGCAAGGTGCCCATTGGCTGATGCACGCGGGGCAGTGGGCCGTTGTTCGCCGGCAACTCGGCAGGCCCCCACTGTTCTAACCCGCGAGGGCGCGAACAGGACGGCATTCGATTGATCGCGATTCGCGGAAATCCAAGCACGCGTCGCAAGCAAGTGAGTTCGGCGGAACCCACGCGATTGCGGGCGCGGCTTGGCGCTACGCTGAGCGCACTTCCGAACGCGTGCCGATTTCAATGATCGAGCACAATGCTGCGTGTCATACCGCGTCACGGACGCGTCATGGGGACAGGATCTTTTTCGCTGACAAGTCCGTGTTTCCCGCCCGATTCGCTGGGCGGTCAGGAAGCGGCGCGGGTGTCTTCGCGTCGACACGCGCCTGCCGCCGCTGAGTCTCGCGAAATCAAGTTTGCCACATCGATGTTGTAGGGTGACTCACCAGCGCATCACAGAATCTTATCACCTGAGTTGGCGGCATACCGAACTGCATTAGTTGTCGATGACGTGTGGGGTTCGCGCCTGGCTGTAATGCTGCAGGCGACGATCAATTCGCACGCGTGCCAGTCCTGGAGGTAGTTGCGGCGTGGCCAGTTCATACCAGTGCACGGCACGGGCGAGCATTGCGCGACGTCCCCCTTGGGAGACCTTTTCCCCAGCCCGCCACCAGCCGTCGGCCAGTGCGACTTGATCTTCGACCCGTGAAGGCTGGTCGAGTTCCCGCCTGGCCAAAGGGCTCAGCAGCGGGTCATCGCCGCCGGCAAGCACCGGCAGTCCGTTGGCCCAGTCCTCGCGGATCAGGCAGAGGTAGCTGCCGAGCAACGCCGCGGCGTGTCGATCGTCTGGATCGTTCTCCAGGGTTTTGATCGATCGCTCCGCCAGCACATGAGCTCGCTGGGCGGCTTGTACGTCCTGCCGCAGGCGTTGCAGCGTGTGAGTGTGGGATGCATCTCGTGTCTTCTTCGCGGCGGCCAGCGCGATACCGCACAATTGATCCGCAGCGTCGTACGCTTCGGCTTCCCAGGCGGATCGAATCGCCTCCTGGCATGCCTCGACGACGAGTTGGGAATGCTCGCCTCCTGCGGAACGCGCCAGCCCGACCAAGGCTGCGAGTTTCTCGTCGTGGCTGTCGACCTCAAATCGATTCGAGAGTTCGTCCACAGCGCGGAGCGCCGTATCGACCGCCCCCGCCTGGATGGCGATCTGTCGAACCGTGTCGATCAACGCATACTGTCCAGGGATGTCGCCGTCGATGTCATGTAGGCGATCGAGCATCTCTTGAGCGAGTGCCTGTTTCTGCGATGTTGATGTTGCTTGTCGGTACTGCTGCTGATAGAGGTCACTGAGAATGGCCTTCGCGTCGCTCAGCGCTGCGCCACTTGGAACGGCGTGGCGCGGCGTCATGGATGGGTGGCGGCCTGTCGTTGCGGTGAGGCCGTGTGAGGCTGGTGCTAGCCCTTGGCCGCCGCGACGCCCCGCTGGTGGGCGAGGGACGCCGGATCCGCCGTTTACCTCAGAAGCCATTTGCCGCGAGCCGGAGGACGAATCTCGCAGGTTTTGAGTGGCGAGTGATTTGTTGCCGGCGACATCGGCACCCGTGGGTTCGCCGTTGACCGGCTCCAGATCCGCCAGAGGATCGTTGCCGATTTGCGACGCCAGAATTCCGTCGCCGGCATCGGGGGTAAACGCCGCCTGCAGGCGGTTGGTCGGTGTGGCGTGGGGGATCCAGTTCGCCGTGCCCCCACCCCAGATCACGAGAAATCCACCCTGGCGCAGGCCGCCCAGTCCGAGTCGTGGCTCGTGCAGATTCATCGCATGGTCTTGCGGCGCTGTCCAGGCCACGGCGCGATCGTGATCCACTTCCAATAAGAGCACGGTGTTTTCGACGCCGTCCTCGATTTGATTGACCGTCATGCCTCGATGGCTGGAAAAGGCCGTGCCGGGGCCGACAGGTAACAGGAAATTTGTTTTCCCAAGTTCGATTCCCGGCGTCGCGAACACGGCTGGAATCTGAGTGATCAAGGGTTGGTTGTGTTTGCTGTTCCATGGCTCGTCGAGCTTGAAACGCGCGTGCAAGTCGGCATGTCCGAGGTACGGAAGCAGTGCGACACGCCAGCTCAACAGGGGCTCTTTGCGGGTGCCGTAGATCGCTCGCGGCGGGTAGTGCCGCTGCTCGCTCAGGTAGGCTTCGAGTGCCGCACCGATGCGGACCATCTTCGCGATGGCCTGTTGCCGGCTGGTCCGTGGCGTGGTCGGTTCACCGGGGTCAGCGGCGGGTTCGAGCGGCTGGAAGGGAGGGGCAGCACCATCCGATTGCGTCCGATCTTGCTTGGCATCGGGAACAACCGCGGTAGCGTTGGGGCGCGGTGCGCCGGGCAGCCTGGTGGTCGCGACGCCCTGGGCCGCGTTGCCGACGAGGCCATCCGCTGGGAGCGCCGAGGACGCGTCGTCGCCGGAACCTTCGGCAGCGACCTGAAGGCGCCCCCTGTCGGATTCGCTCGGCCTTGTTAATTGCCTGGCGGGACCTGTTTCGTCGTCGTCGTCGTCTGGCGTGCGTCGAATGGCGTTCCGCATCATATCTTTCTGGGTGAGCCCGCCACCGCACCCGGTGCCGCCTGCCATCGCGATCAGCAGGCAGGCCAACGATAACAGTTTCAAGGATCGTGTCATGTCGAGTTTATTCCTCGTGGTCTTGCATTTCGTTGAATCTGCAGGCCGTCGACGTCGCAGGCGGGACGAGCTGTTGCCCGTTGGGTAGCACTTAAGCCACGTCAGGTTAATGTCTGGGGTGCTAGTGTCTGGGGGGCCGATCACAGGGATCGAGCAGCGCCCCTCCGGCCCTGCAGATCGCTGTGCGAACTTCTTTGGATGGCCGGCACGGCGTTGTCCCAGCGGGCAATTGGACGCACAAGCGCACCGCCGTGCGACGTGTCGTTTGTCCACGATCTATGATGACAACTGCCGCAGCAGTCCATGGACCTGAAACCCACCGCCGCAGCCCCAGACCTTGGCAACGCCTGGCCCGCGGTGGTCTTTCTCGTAGGATGCCATCGATCGCTGCGTTTCCGCGGTAAATCGCGAGAGCACGGTGTCCAGCTCGCCATAGAGGCGGTTCAGTCTGCGTGCTCGAACCGGCTGTCGTTTCACCTGTTCGGCCTGTTCGTAGGTCAGGTTGAATGGCCGCAGAATTGCTTCGGTGAAATCGACCCCGCCGAATCTCAAGGTTCGAAACCAGATGCCGTGCGCGCTACAGATGACGAGGTTGGTGGCGCGAGTTCCGACATCCAACATGGCCAGCGGCTGGGGGTCCGACAGCGTGCCGACGTTGTCACTTAGGCAGTCGTGCAGCGCAAAGTTATACAGCGCGACGGCATCCGACTGAAGCGTGTCGACGCGGATCTCCGCCTCTTCAAATAATCGGAGGCGCTCGCGAACATCCTGCCGTTTCGCGGCCAACAACATCACGTGCTGAAAGTCGGCATGATCCGAATTCTCGCCCGCCGTTCGATCGCGTGGAAAGGCGTGATGCTGCAAGACCAATTCGTCGGCGGGGCAGGGAATCGCGTTGTCTGACTCGAATTTGACCAATTCGGCAAGTTTCTTGGGCGTTGTGACGGGGAGTTGGAGAAACCGGCCCAAGACTTTCTGGCTATGAAGATTGGCACAGATCTTGTCGGTCTTTTCGATCGTGGCCCGGTTGCAAAACTCGGCCAGGGTCGCCCCGACCGTGGTGTGCTGCTGGTCGACGACGCGAGCCGGATGGGCCAAGTTGTCATGTTCGATCAGCATCGCGACGTCAATGGCGACCGTTCCGTCGATCGGGCTGCGAGTCAGTCGGATGGCCTTCAACGCATATTCGCCAACATCGATACCCCACGCCGCGGCAACTGGCTGTTTGCGCTGGCCCACGGAGAGTTTCCCAAACACACTTTGCTTTTCGGGTTGCCGGAGTTGGATCTTGATCTCGGATGCATCCAGGGCCTGAAGGGCGAGCCCCAAGGCCACGTAGTACCGTCCAGGCTGTTGCTTCAGAGCCGCCAACGCCTCAGGCGTGATCGTTTCGAAGGCGCGCAGTCCCATCAGCCATCCGGTCGGGCAGCCCAGTGCGGGTGACTCCGCCGCGGGTGCCCATTTAGCGTAGCCAAACCGCTTCTTGCTTGACGGCTGACTTGCCAGTTGTTCGACCTTGTCCCGAATTGCCGCGGCCTTGTGGTCACCTGGCACGGCTTTTACCAATCGCCTGGCGAGCGTCACGACGGATGGGCTGATCACGGGCGCCTGACGAATGTCGTCGAACAGCCAGACGACTTCACCAATCTGTTCTGCCAGTTGATCGGACGCGTGATTTCTCGCCAGTGTGGGAATCGCCCTGAGCAGCTGCAACGCTTCGTCGTAGCGAAACTCGGCCAGCAACTTCTGGGCCTTGCGGCAGAACCTCTCGCGCAGTTGTTCACCGAGCCGTTGTCCGAGGCGATGTTCGGGCTGAAGCGTGAGCAATTGATCGACTGCGGGCGCCAGGTCGAGGTAACGATTGGTCGCCGCGGCTTCGCGGATCTCGTCGATCAGCGCTGCCAACTCGTCATCACGCGTTCGTGCCAAGTCACGCAGTTCGGTGTCATCGGCCGTGCGAAAGGGAACGGGCGTTTGATCCAATAGTTCGATAACGTCCCGGTAGGCGTGGCACCGCATCAGGTCCCGGGCCTTGGCCACGGCCGCGCCGGCGGCAGCTTGGGCGCGTTGTTTGTCCTCCTTCAGATGCGCGATCCTGTCATGGACTTGCTGTGCCAACGCATCCAAATTCGCGTGTTTCGGCTCAGATACGCTAAGAAGAATCCCCATGGCCCGATCATATTCGTGCTTCGCCGCCAGCTCGTCCGACTGGTTCAGGGCTTCTTTGATCTCCGCCGCTTGCTGCTCGATGGTTGCGGCGCGATTGACTCCGCAGACGCTACAGAAGGCTTCCGAAGCTGCACACGACGAGCCGCAGGACGGACACTCGCTCCAGAGGGATTGGCCGCATGCCGAACAGAATTGGCAGTTCGTGCGATTGGCGCGGTGGCAACTCGGGCAGGCGATATCGCCACCGCTGGCGACCGAAACTGGATGTCTTCCGGTAGGTTGCCGGGCAGGCGTGGGTTCATTCATCGGCTGGTCATACTCCTTTCTTCGACGACAGCTATTCGACGACGGCGAATGTCGCCGTCAAGTCGAGTTGCGCGATGCGGGGGTGGTCAAAATCGATATGAATCGCGGCGGGCGATGCGGCGAGAAAGTTGCTTCGCGGTGCGCCGGCCGGGATTTCGACTTCCAGATACAGCAGACCTTTGCTCGATGAATCCGGGTCCGCAACGACACGAACTTCAAGGAAGCTGGGGGTTGTTTGAATGTTGGTGACCGGCAGTTCAGCCAGCGTGTCACGGACCTTCAGCAAGAGTCGGCGTTTCGCACCGGCGGCCTGCGCGACCTTACCGAACGAGACGACGCCCTGCGCGTCAATGCCGGGCCCGTAGACCGCCAGTCGCCTGAGCGTCTTCCCGGTCAGGATTACCTGATGCTCGACGGCATCCTCGGGATGATCGGTTGGCACGACTTGGAATTGAAGCCAGTCGGAAAAATTCCCCTCCGGGAGTTCCGACGGGGTGGTCAGGCGAATCCACCAGGCGGACTGGGCCTCGTGTGCAAGCCGCGTCTGCTCGTCGGCCGGCTCGATCGTCCAATTGAGCCCCGCCAACGACGACTTCACATCCTGAAGTTCGATGCTGTCCCAAACTTGCGAGTAGACCAAGAGTCGCTTGCTGGCAGGCGTACCTGGTGCAATCCGATCGAATACCGCCTGGGGCGGATCGACGGCCAACTGCACACGCACGACTCCGCGGACGGAGAAGTTGATCATTTTCTGGCTTGGATCGTTGGTGTAGATCGAAGCCTCGTGGGCGTAGAAGCGATTCTTGCGACCGGTATTCCACTGCACGGTCACGTGGCCTTCGCCGCCGGGCGGTATGGGGGCATCTGAGACGTCGCTGAGCGTGCACTTGCAACTGGTCGGGCCCGCCTGGAGTTTTAGCGGCGCCCTGCCGCGGTTGCGGACGACGAATGAATGTGTCCCCATCGTCAACGGGTCCATCAGTCCAAAGTCGTGCTCGGCTTCTACGGGGACCGCCCTGGCGACCGGACCGTTGGGGGCCGCTGGCTGGTGAACGATGGCCCCGGCGTGCGTCACGTCAAAATGTTCACCCGTGGCGTAGGGGTGCTGGTAGCTGAATTTCGCCGTTGCCGTGAGCAGCATCGTAAAAAATGAGAACAAGAGCGTCGGTAGCATGATGTAGCTGAAGCGTTTTCCGAACATCGCGTGCCTTTCCAGTGTTCCTTGGACTGTGTCCCAAACAGCCTGTTGCGAGCGGAAGATCGGAATCTTCCGCCCGCCCAGGCCGTTAAGCGGTCTCGGTGGCCAGTCAAGCTGCGTTACTCAAAGGCGGACCGCTTCTGAAAGTTCTGCAGGAAGATACCGCTGAAGATTTCCGTCGGCGGCAGTTCGACCTCTGAACTGCGGTAGCCGATCACGGCGTACTCGTCCTCGGTCAAGCCTTCTGGAACCGGAAAGCCGGGATTGAGGAACTTGTCACCATTGAGGTCACTGAATTCCTTGACGCTGCCGTCGGCCATGAGGATGTTGCAGCTGGCGTTCTTGCCGCCACCATGCACGGCGTACCAGTCGCGTGTGTCTTGCAGATAGGTGCTCGATCCGTCGGTTGGTGGTGCGCAGCTACCATTTCGCTCGCAGTCGACCTGGGTCGTCAAGTCGGCTCCTTGAGCGGCGGCCAGATTCAACGTCGAGGATCCCGTGTCAAAGTATGCGGGTCCGTCATTGAAGGCTTCCGACAGCAACTCGCCCTGTTCAATAAAGAACCTGGTATCCGCGCTGCCGTTGGCGAACGGGTCGGCGGTCGCGCCGTCGTTCAACAGCGGCCCGAACTGAAATGTCGTTGCGGCGATTGCTTCGTTGATATCGCCAGGCGCGGAATCGCCAAGCAATGCAATCGTCGACGTCACCACGGGACCGGTTTCCATCAGCCGCCGGCGAAGGGGCCCGGTGGTCGAATTCACACCTTTCATGCCTTGACCGGCGACATCGCCACCTGAGAGCAACGTGGCCGGGGGGCCGACGGCGAAATCGACACGCGGTGCCGTGCGGACCAGATGCCAGCCTGCGGCATAGTTCGTATTGTAGCCCTGATTGAGGAAATACCGGGCCACCAAAGCAGCTCGCTCAGGGTCACTCGCATTGGTGCTGGCGAAGCTGCCTGTACCGCCGGAGCCCCGCAGCGCGGGAGCGCCGGGCCAATTGGCGGCACCGCAAATTCCGCTTGCCAACCGTGTTGGATCGGCACCGTCCTTGGCGTTGGTCGTATCCTTACCGTAAAGGTCGTTCAATTTTTCCGGGCCGCGCAGTGGATTGCTGGGGCACAGCACTTCACCGGCGTCCACCGCGTTGATATTGACGATATCGGCAACCCACCCCCACGAGTCCATGCAGCCGTCACGTCGAAAGTCACTGGCACCGGTGCAGAGGCGGCCCTGCGGGTCCTTGTCAGCAAAGATATGCATTGCCAAGCCGATTTGTCGCAAGTTGTTCTTGCATTCCACATTGCGGGCGGCTTCGCGAGCACGTGAGAGGGCCGGCAGCAACAGGGCCACCAGAATGCCAATGATCGCCACGACGACCAGTAGTTCGATGAGCGTAAACGCCATCCGTTTTGATTTCGTTGTCATGAGAGAATTCTCCTGGGTCTCAATTTCACTTTGATGTTCACGTTAGGTCCTGGTTTGGGGAGCATTTCGACTCCCAACTGTTTGACTTTGGACTTCCTGTCGCGGCATCCTCCTTTCTTGTTGGGACCGGCGACGCATATTGCGTCTACGGGAATCACCGGCCGCTCGCTTTGCACTCACGCTGGGACGGTCGAGGTCGCCAGCGGGTACTCGCGGACGTTCATCTATTGAATCTTGTCCGTCAGCGAGTAG
>JAUIHJ010000184.1 GCA_030432015.1 bacterium | reverse complement strand
GGCGGTTGCAGAAAATCTGGCCGAGCGTGGCATCTTTGTCTGGAATGGCAACTACTATGCACTGCAACTAACTGAGACCTTGGGCTTGGAGCCAAACGGAATGGTCCGCATCGGACTCACTCATTACAACACTGTGGAAGAAATCGATCGCCTGCTGGGCGAGTTAGCTCACCTCTCATGAACACCTACCCGACCCATTTGGAAATCGTTGAGCCCGCTCAGCTAAGAATTGACTGGAGCGATGGGCAGCAGCGGCTGTATAGCTTTCGCGAATTGCGTGATCGCTGCCCCTGTGCAACCTGCCGCGAAAAACGCAAGCAACCGCCTCCCATGCTGCCGGTGCTCAGTGAAGCAGAGATGCAGCCATTGCGAGTCCAGGGCATGAAACCGGTCGGAAACTACGCCTACTCGATTGATTTCAGCGACGGCCACGATACGGGAATCTACAGCTTTTCATTGCTACTGGAGCTGGGCGACGCGGTGGACACCGAGATGGAGACGGGGAAGTAATAACCCGATCGTACGTCAACGGCGCCGCAACTCGATTCCCACTCTAGCGGTCGTTCGCCGACTCGATTCTTCCGTAGTGGGCAGTGGGCAGTCCGTCTCGAGCACACACTGGTGCTTTCTGTGAACCGCTCGCCCGGAACCAGCGGGCGATGCAGCATGGTCGTGAATGCGCTGGATCGAAGTGTCCATCTAATAGGGACACCCATTATCTAATAGGGAAACCCCAAACAGGGACACCCAAATTACCCCAACCAATGAGCTGAATTACGCGCACAAGGGACGGGATTCACGCCAGAGAGATCTAATAGGGACACCCATTACCTAATAGGGAAACCCTAACAGGGACACCCACATTACCCTAACCAATGAGCTGAATTACGCGCACAAGGGACGGGATTCACGCCAGGATTACTGCACCTTGCACGCGTATCGCCAGCCGCACTTGGATTAGCACGAGCGAATGCCGCAAGACTGCCGCACAACATGCATTAACAGCATGGAACGAATCGATGACCGCCGCATCACAAGGAACTCGGAACGACGGAAGACCATCAGTCGCTTGCTGGTGTAAGCAACCTGACTCCCGGTGCCTGCAGGTACCCCTGGCCCCGACGGGTTGCTTCCAACGCGAGGCTTGTGGCACTGCCCGCGGCGCGCTTAAAAAGCTTGCCAAACTTCTTCACTAATTTGCACCAATCAACAGCGTCCACCCCCAGCCGATCCAGGATCGGCGCCAGTGTCGCAGGAATCGCGCCACGCTTGCCCGTGCGAAGCTGACGACCGGTCCAATCCAGCAACTCAAGATAGGACGGCAACGACATCGACAGGAACCCTTTCAAGCTCGCCCGACGACCGCATGGGCTTGCATCGGGACCGGTTGGATCCGATATCTCATCAATTTCCAACGGACTCATCCAGCCGCTCTTACGCCGACGACGACTCCGCTCCCAAGCATGTGTCGCACGAATTCGTTTCGAACGCTTGGCTCGGCCCGCTGACGACTGCTCGGGTGCCCGTTCCTTTAGATCATCGATGCGATCCTTGGCGCCAGTGTATGCAGACTCTTTCGGCGACTTTGCCAACGCCGCACGGACCGGATTCAAGTCGACATAGGCCGTGCAGGCGAGCAAAGACGCTTCGTCCAGCAGTAGCTGCGCTTTGAAACGCCCCTCCCAGAATCGGCCGCTACACTCGTCTTCACGGTTTGCGCGGCGAGCAATGTTCTCTGCCGTGCATCGCATCCACCAACTCACATCTGATAATCGACGCCGAATCTCTGCAAGCCGGTCCGCATTGGCGGTCACCAGCTTCAACTCTTCGTGTGTTGGTTCGTCCGGCGTACCGTCATCAAGTCGACGTCGGGGAAATAGCTTTAGCCAGCGGCGCGCCACCTCGTCATCGCTCCAAACGGCAACGACATCTGGGCGGCTGCGCAGGACGACATGCATGTGGTTCGATAGCACCGTATAGGTCAGGCAATCAATGGCGAATGCTGAAGCCAAGAACTCAAAGCGTTCGCGAATCCACTGCCTGCGGTGTTCAAACGACTTACCGGTCACCAGATCATCACCGCACAGAAAGGCCCGCCGCACGCACCGCTGCACAGCATGCACAACCTGGACTTGGCTCGGATCAAGATACTCGCCGCGTGCTAACCGTGGCATGGCATTTCTCCAGTAATTTCAGTGTCGAGAAAGAAGATACCACAAGCAAGACATTCGGGCAAGATAAATCTGGGTGTCCCTATTAGGGCCTAATTAGGGCTTCCCTATTAGGGAAAGTCGGTCAGGGCACGGCTCCTTGCTATTGGCCCAGTAGACTCTTGAGCCCGTCGAGCAAGCCCCCGCGTCGGTCCATGGGCTCCGACAGGGGTACGATCGCCACCAGCTCCTCGAATTCCGAGCGTTCCCCCAGCCACGCGAAGGTCGAATCGCCAGTGAGACTGGAAATGTCATATCCTCGTTCTGCGGCCAAATAAAGCAGTTGCAGCGCGATATCGAATTCGTCGTGAACCGCCAACTTGGCCGCCGCCTCCACCAGATAACTAAGCCCACTCTCAATCCACAACTGACCTTCGGTCAGTTTGGCCTGATGCACGTGCCAATGCCCCTGGAGTTCTTCAATTCTTCCCTGCCTGGCCAGCATGCTCAGCAGGCGAGCAAGCGAATACGTGCTGAGTTCATGGTCGTACCCTTTGACCTGACAGCGTGACTCCCATGCTCTGCGAAAGAGAATCGTCGGTTCCTCGAGGCGCATCGGTTCCTTTTCCAGCAATACCGCTGCGAGGAAGTTTTCATGTCGCCCCGAGTGCTTCGAGATGCCAGACTGTTCGACATCCGCTGCTTCACGCGCGAGCTGTTCCACCTGCATGAACAAACGTTTGTACTGCTCTTGATCTCCACCGGATTCTCTCGCTTCCCTGACGCGTCCACGCCACATCGCGCGTGCAACCACGTACTTACAGTTCGCCAGATTGACTTGGTCATTCGGGAAATAGCGTCGAATAAGCCCGAGCCGCTCTCTGCCCAAATCTTCCGCCTCCTCAAAGTGTCCTCGGTCGTAGCAAAACCCCGCGAGTGGCGAGAGGACGATGATGAGCAAGTAATGGTCGTCCCCGAGGAGCTTTTTGATCGAGGCGATCGACCGTCGGCAGGTCTCCTCAGCCTGGCGTTGCTGACCGGTGAACAGGAAGACCTGCGTGTCAATCAGGTCCATCACCAATTGTGCCTTTTCCTGATCGGGAATTCTTCTCGCGAGCTCTCGTAATTCACCTACGCTCTGCAAGCCCTGTAAGTAATCACCGCTCATCAACAACGCCGTCGCCAGGAATGCAACCGCGGCGCCGAGTGATTCCACCTCAATGCCAACGTCGCCGGGCCGCACCGCTTCCGCGTCGGCAAGCAGCTTGCCGCGCATCTCGCACACATGCCGGAGGTGACTCGCTGCGGCGCGCAGAATTTTTTGCTCCCGGGCGGTCCGGCCTGATGCGTAGAGACTCAATACACCGAGCTGAAATTCGGACTCCAGCGTCAACGGATGATCGTCACCGTGAATCGCGCGACGTAGCTCCCACGCTTTTCGAGACGCGCGAGCGCCGATCTCAACATCAAAGTCAAAACAGTCCAGCAGCGCGTTCTCGTGCATACTCGCGGCGAAGTCCGGGTGATGCCTCGCCAGAAGTTTTTCACGCAACTCGAGTGACTCTCTTAGTAACGGTCGTGCCGAATCCGTGTCGCCAAGACTCAGATACGATCTTCCCAGATTGTGCATCAGGGTCGCCTTGAGGAGCGGATCATCTCGAAACGCACCGCGCTCGAACAGCTTCGTACGACCTCGGTCCAAGATTTGGCGACCGGTTGGATTGAGGCTCGGCAACACGCCAAAGGTGCGTCCGGAGAGGCCAAAGAGATCCGCGTCTTCAAACATTCCCACCAGAAAATCAGCCGCAGCGGCTGCCTTTCGCGCTTCGCTTAATGCCTCGGCCTCTCTTTGGGCCGCCCGCCGACTTTGTTCCTCGGCCCTTACTTTCTCGACGTCTGCCTTGTTCCCCGCCGCGATTGCACTATCTCGCTCGGTTCTCAGCTTGGCGGTAAAAAAGATGGCACCGCTGATCATGGTGATCACCGCCAGTACGGAGACCGCCAGCAGCGCCGCCACCGCCGGTCGTCGCTGGCACCATTTCGCGACGTACTCGGCGCCGGTCGTGGGACGCGCCGTAATGGGACGGTGATCAAGCCAGCAGGCAAGATCCTCGGCAAACGCGGCGGCACTTGGATACCGGCGCAGCGGATCCTTGTGCAATGCCTTGAGGCAAATCGTTTCCAAGTCCCGCGGTACCGCTGTGCAGACCTGTCTCAAGGGAGTCGGTTCTTCTTCCACCACGCGACGCAGTGTTTCCATCGTGCTGTCCGCTTGATGGGGAGGCACGCCGGTCAGACAGGCGTAGAGCGTGGCCCCGAGCGAATAGACGTCCGCGGCCGGGCCGACTCGATGGGACTGGCCCGCCGCCTGTTCGGGCGCCATGTACGAGGGCGTCCCGATCGGCGTGCCGCTCAACGTCAGCCCGCTTTCCTCTTCAAGTTGCTTCACCAGGCCGAAGTCGGTCAACTTCGGCTGCCCCGCGTCATCAATCAAGATGTTGGCCGGCTTGACGTCGCGATGGACCAGTCCAGATTGGTGGGCGACGTTCATGCCGCGGGCCACGGCCTCCACCAGTACGGCCGCTTCGCGGGCCGAGAGTGGCGCTTCGGCAACCCGCGCGGCAAGCGTCCCTCCCGCGACGAATTCCAGCACCATGAACGGGCAGTCGTCGTGCTGAGAAACTTCGTAGACCTGGACGATATTGGGATGCGTCAAGGAGGCAACCGCTTCGGCCTCCGAAAAAAACCGGGTGCGTTCGGAGCGGCTGGCGGAGCGGCCGGACAGGACCATCTTCAGGGCGACGTCGCGTTTGAGTTTCACGTCGCGTGCGCGGTAGACCACCCCCATCCCCCCGCGACCCAGTACCTCCAGAATCTCGTAGCCGGGAATCCGCAGGTCCGGCTGGACACCGCCTCCCGTTCCCGCGTTTGGCCCGAAGAGCTGCGGAACGATCGGGCTGCCAGTGGCCTCTTCCGCGGATTCCGCAAACCATTGATGATGCGCGGCAGCGACCAGAGCCGCTTGATCCGGAAACCGGTCCAGATAGTGTTGCAGTTCGACCGGCTCGCGGGCGGAGACACGGAGGTCCCATTCCGCCGCCAGCAATTCGTGGAGAAGCGCTGCACGCAGTCCGACATTCACTTCGGCGAGGTAGTCTTCCAGGACGGGATGACGGCCCGCCAGCCAGTCGGCCTCGAACCGATCACAGATTTGATCAACGCGCTGACTGTCGACTGGCGTGCATGAACTCGAAGGCGTTTGTTCCGATGTCATGCCCCCGCCTCCACCGTCCAGAGGTCTCGAATCCGGGCCAGTTTCCGCCGCACGCTGCGCGAAGTGATCCCAAGTTCGGCGGCAATCTCCTCGTTGTTACGGCTCTCCATTTTCCAGACCGCGATTTGCCTGAGATCGTCATCCAATGTCATCATCAGTCGATCGTGCTCCTCGCTGATCTGAACGAGCAATTCCGGGGTCGGTTCACCGCCGATCAGTTGCTGGAGGCCTTCGGCGGCGGACAGAGACTTGCTGCCAAATATCGATTCGCCACGCACGTTGCCGCCACCTCGCTTCTGGGGACTGAGATGACGCTGCTGGTCGATGACGCGATTGGTGGTGATCACGACCAGCAGTCGCCAGAGGTCGTCGCGATCCGCCAATTGGTCGAAGCGCCCACCCTGGGCGCCATCACACAGTCGCCGAAACACGCTCAGTGCCATGTCCTCTTCGTCTGCCACGCGGCGGGGCGTCGTGCCCAGCTTTTTTCGCGCCAACGCGACGAGCCGCTGAAAGTACCGTTCCCAAAGCCGGCGTGCCGCTTCGTCGTCTCCGCCTTTCAAATTCTCGATCCAGTGAGATACCGAATCGTCCGGTTTGTCGCTCATGCCCTTCTCGATCCGAATGTACCCAAATGGAACGGTCGCCGACCTCGATCGTAGCACATTTCTCGCGATTTACACGGAATTCAGCCGCTTGTCCATGATTCTCAAAAATTGTGTGTCCGGGGTACGAGGTCGTTTTCGTGTTCCTAAGAGCAGCCGCGAAGTGCTTTGGTCACGGCAATACCCGGACCAAGGCACAGGGCACTGGACCTCGAATCCCGCCGCCGTCGATCTGGCTCAGCGGATCAGCGTCACGTCGATTCCAATCGATCTCATCAAACCTCTTGAGGTGTGTCATGTTGAAGAAACTCTGGCAAACGAAGAAACGACGAAATCGCAGCAAGAAATCCGCCCAGCGCCACTACGGCAACGACCGCGCCGCCCGCTTGCTATTTGAAGGCCTGGAGGACCGGCGCGTGATGGCGGGCCTGACCCATGATTTTCAGGTGAGCGGTGCCAGCCAATTCAGCCCCGGTCCAGCGGTCGCAATTCAATATGACGACTTCATTGGCTTTGACACGGTCATCCCTCTCGGATTTGACGCATTTGACGACTTCACTCAGACCGGGGCCGAGCTGGATTTGGATCTGGCTGTAAAAGCCGGTCTCAACCTGGGATACGTCGTCAACTCTGGCAGCATCGACGCCTTCTATAACGACGTCACATTGGACTACAACGAGCCGACTACGCTCAGCGTAACGGGCCCGGTTTCCATCGACACGTCGGTAAGCTTCGATGCCAGTAGCGACAGTTTCTTTTCCACCACGTCGCCCACCATTGGCGCCTACGCGGACGTCGTGGCGAAGGCATCCACGTCGGGTGAGTTGACGGCGAAACTGTTTGGCTTGGGCGGCACGCTGAATTTATCCAGCAACCTGCTGAATATCGATCATGAGTTGCTGGCGTTCAATCGAGATGACGATCGAGAAATTCGCTTTCTCGGCGAAAATGTGCTCGCCTCCGAGGGCGTTCAACTGGACGTTCCGCTGGGCACGAGCCCCTTTGAACTGCAGGCGATCGTGAAGCCCTTGGACTCCGGGAAGCTCGGACTGCAGGGCGAAGTGAATCTGGTGGCCGATATTGATCCGGCCGACGTGCTTCCCAAGGCGGTCAAGAAAAAGTTCGATCTTGGCAGTGTGCCGAATTTGGGGATCGGCGCGCAGCTGGCCACGATGGAATTGCAGGTCCCCGCGGTGAACGTCGAGGGACGCCACGTCGGCACCGGTGGCATGATCACGGCCAGCGACAGCAGCAACCTGGCGTCACTCAACCTCAATCTTGGCCTGAAGGATGTTTCCTTCAGCATTGGACCGGCCTCACTAACGGTCACGCCGGCGGTCGTCGAGATCAACCCCGAACTCAATGTCATGCAGACGGCCACCTTGACCCCGGCGAGCCGCCTGACCTATCGCTTCGACCACCAGGTCACGGGAACGCGTGGCGGAACCGCTTTTGGTCCGACATCCGTGCTTGCATTCGCTCCCGGTGAAGCGATCGAAATCGACTTCGTCGGGCGACCGATCCATGTCCGTCCCGAGTGGACGTTCCAAGCCGAGTTGCACAACGACATCGATATTGATGTCGACCTCGCCGGCAGTTTCACGGCCGGGCAATTCTCGCTCGACATCGCGGACGCACCGCTTTGGTTGCAGGATCTACTGCAGTTGCCATTCAACGCAGGCCCACTCGTGCATATCCCCGAATCGCAGTTTCTGAGCACCGAGTTGGCGTCCGTCGATTTGGTCAACGTCGCGTTTCCGATTATCGAAGAGACGGTCACCCTGGCACCGTTCGTGATTGGGGAAGGTTTTGAGTTTGATCTGTCCGTGGATACGTTCGACGAATCAGGGCGTAGCTTGCGAACCGCCATTGCCCAAGCGAACGACAAAGACGCTCTGGAAGGCGGCTCGTCGTCAAATGAAACCAATGTCATCTTCCTGGATGAAGGCACCTACCGACTGTCCGATGCGCCAGCGGACAGCGACAACTCGGCTGACCTGGATATTACCGATCGAGACCTGCACATCATCGGCCAAGGCGTCGGGAAGACGATCATCGATGCCCAGCAGTTCAGTCGCATCTTTGAGGTCCACGGGGGTGCTCACTTGACATTGGAAGGAGTGACGATTCAGAACGGCATGGAGCAGGATTTCAATGGCGGCGGTATCCTTGCCGGCGGAAAGCTTGATCTGGTTGACGTCGAAGTGACCAACAACCGAGTCGCCGGAACGGGCGGAGGTGTGTTTGCCTTCGGAGGCGGCTCTGCAATTCGGACGGCAATCCACAACAATGTGGCCGGCACCAACCCCGAGTCCGATAGTGGCGGCGGCGGCCTTTATGTCCTCCTGCGGTCATTTGAGGTGACGGATTCAACCATCAATGATAACGAAGTGTTGCCCGCGGCTGGAATAAGCTCAGGGGGTGGTGTATTTGTTGGCGCTTCGGGATCGGTCGATCTGCTTCGAAGCACCATTTCCGGGAATGTCTCCGCAACAATTGGCGGTGCCGTTTACGTCCAGAGCAACGGTAGGTCCGTGACCATTGACTCAAGCACGATCACGGGCAACTCCGCCCCATCAGCGGCGGACGGAATCTACGCAGACGCAGGAAACGTGAATCTGGAGAATTCCATCGTCGCGGGCAATAGGAACTCTGACCTATTTCTAAACGACAATGCGAATCTAACCGACGACGGTCACAACTTGATCGGTGCCACCAGCATCACGACGGGCTGGCAAACATCGACGCTGCGCGGGACACCGCAAAGCCGCATCGATCCCAAGTTGCGTCCGCTGGCTGACAATGGTGGGGCGACACAGACGCACGTCTTGTTTGCCAATAGCCCGGCGATCGGCGCCGGATCAAGTGATCAAGACCAGCGTGGTTTTCGAGTCCCCGGTCCCCGCGACATCGGTGCCACGCAATTCGTGGCTGAGACACTGCTCGTCTCATCCGCCACCTCCGGGAATACGCCCACGTTGCAGCAGGCAGTGACTTTATTCAACGCTCAGGGCGGAACCAATTCCATTACACTCGGTCCGGGCACGCACTGGTTAACCAGCACGTCATCCAATGACCGAGATCTGGACATCAAGTCGCAAGAGCTTACGATCCGTGGTTCGACGACGGGCGAACCTTCGATCATCGACGCAACGCTGTTGCGGGATCGCGCCATCGAAGTTCACTCAGGCGCAACACTCGACCTGACCGACGTGACCATCACGGGTGGCGTGACTTCGGACGATGGCGGCGGCATTCACAACGCCGGCCAACTCAGCCTGACACGAACACGGCTCAACGGCAACCAGGCCGGCAAGCAAGGGGGCGGAATCTTCGTCGACGAAGGGGCAACGGCGGTTGTGACCGACAGCACCTTCGAAGGCAACCAGGCACAGTGGGGCGGGGCCATCGCCAATCTCGGTGCCACATCCTTGACCAGTAGCCTGCTGGCCAGCAATGTAGCCCGCGGCTCAGACGGCAGGATCGGTGTCAACGGCGCTGGTGCCGGGGGCGGCGGCGCGGGCCTGGGTGGCGGAATCTACAACGAGGGCACGCTGACCTTAACCAGCAGCACGCTCTCAACCAACGAAGCCGTGGGGGGACGGGGTGGAAACACGAGCGACGTAAAGCTTATTACATTTTTTCTCGATCTATCGGCAAACCCAGGTGGGCGTGGAGGTGGGATCAACGGCGGAGCGGGAGGAAGGGTCGACACGTTCGCTGGTCTCGCGACAGATTTTCACAACGGCGACGAAGGCAACTTTGGTGGCGGGGGCGGCGGAGCGTCTGGAGATAAAGACACGATCACATTGAGTTCCCTCACGGCGAAAGACGGGGCGGATGGAGGATTCGGTGGTGGCGGAGGTGGAGGTGGCGCCGGCATTCGCCGCTACACCTACTTTGACGATAACTGCTTTTGCCTCGTGACACGGGATGGGCCCACCGGCAAAGGAGGGGCGGCAGGCGACCAAGGGGGGCATGGAGCCGATGGGATCAACGGTGAAGTTGGCGGTCCCGGTGGCGGTGGGGCCGGGATCGGCGGCGCCATCTTCAATCGTGGGGGCAACATATCGCTCGCTTCCAACACGGTCTTCAACAACGCAGCCAAAGGGGGCGAAGCAGGAATCACCGTGACGGGTGAGCAGACATTCGCGGAGCCTGGATCCGGCCTGACCGGCGGTATTTACAACGACGACACCGGTATCGTTGGATTGCGAAACACGGTCGTGGCCGCCAACAATGCGGAAGCCGGCAACGCTGATGAACTCGACGCTGATGAGTTTGAAGTCAACGATGTGGCCGGCGTGTTCGTGAGCTTTGGCCACAACTTCATCGGGGTGGCAGCGACGGACGCTGGCTTCGATCCGAACAGCGACCGTTACGGCGAAGTCAACCGAGACGCTCCCGCGGCTGGCCAGCAAATTGACATTTCCGACAACGTGCTGAATCCACGCCTGGGTCCGCTCGCGGACAACGGAGGACCGACGCGCACGCATCTTCCACATCCCGCCGGACCGTTGATGGATGCCGGCGCATCGCCACAAACCGTTGACCAGCGTGGGATCCTCCGCGGCATCGGAACGGGTGACGATATTGGCGCGGTCGAGAACAGCATCCTCTTCGTCACTACCGCCGAAGATGACGTCGATCGGCGCAGCCTGCGTCGAGCGGTCATCGATGCGAATCGACTGGGTGGATCGCACACCATCGTTCTGGGCGAAGGCACCTTCACGCTGGCAGCCACGGGGGCGATGGAGAACAACTCGCTGACGGGCGACTTGGATATTTTTGCCGACGTGAAGATCGTGGGCGCCGGTGCGGGCAAAACGATCATCGACGCGAGCTCATTAGGTGACCGCGCCTTCGATGTTCGCGCGGCAAACGCTGAATTCGTACTGGATGGCGTCACGCTGATGGGCGGCGAGGTGCTGGGCGGCGGCGGAGCCATCCGGACGCTGGGCGACGTGAAGGTCGAAAGCAGCCACATCACCGGCGGGCGTGCAGCCAACGGCGGCGCGATCGATAACAGCGGGGCGTTCAAGACGGTGGAAGTGATTAACTCTGCTTTCACCGGCAATACCGCGTCAGGCTCGGGTGGCGCCATTCGAAATAACGGTCAGGGCGGCCTTCTCCGGGCCGTCAACACCACGTTTTCCGATAACACGGCGAGCCGCGGTGGAGCGATCGCGAACCGCAGCGACTTCGGAGGCGTTGTGTTAACGCATGTAACGATCGCTGGAAATCACGCGACCTCGACGGCAGCCGGAGTCTTCATGGACGACGTCCAGGGTGACGTTCTGGAGATACAGAACTCGATCATCGCCGACCCCCTGAATGGGTTTGTGGTTTCCAATGGCAACAATCTGTTGGTGAGCACGGCGGGTACCGATGAAAACAGCCAGTTTCGGCCCAGTGATCTGTTGAATGTCAACGCTGGCCTGGCGAATCTGGCGGCGGAAGCAAGTCTGCCGCACTTTGGCCTGCTGGCCTCCAGCCCCGCGGTGGATGCCGCTGATTCGGATCTCGTAGGACCCATCGGCGATTTGAAAACGGATCAACTGGGGACGCCGCGGATCCTGGGAATCAGATCGGATATCGGTGCGATTGAGCAGTCGTTCCTGAAAGTGTTTACCACCGAAGACGGTTTCGCTGCGGGCACCC
>JAUIHJ010000183.1 GCA_030432015.1 bacterium | reverse complement strand
TCCGGAGACGCCTGGGGCACTTGACGGTACCACTTGATCGCCTCGTCCGGACGTTGGCGCTGTTCGGCGAGTTCCGCAAGCAACGTAATGACGTCTGGATCTGCGGGTGACATCGCATGCAGATCGAGCAGGTCGTCCCGCAAACCCTTGGTGGACCCCTGCCTGAAACGGGCCTTTGCAAGATCGAGATCGCGATCAAAGCCAGCGTCGCGGCCGACGTAGATCCACCACACCGGCGCGGCGACGATCGTCACCACAAGCAGCGCGGCAATCGCGACCAGACAACCGCGGCTGGGAACATCTCGTGTGCGGTTTTGATTTTTCATGACCTTCTCGACTCGTTCCTGGCAAGTTTACCAGGAACGTCCAGCCAGGACCGTCGCCAAGAACGGGTTCGACGCCCGACCTGGCACGTCGGGCGTCGATACCGAGATGAACTGCTGAGAAACGGCGCCGGCTAGTTCGGTCCCTTCTGGCGGAAGGGCCAATCAGGTGTTCCCGGCGGATCCACAGCGACGGGCGACTTACCCAAGGCAAAGTCCTCTGGGTGGAGATTTCGGGTCGGCCAGAACTCCTTGTCCCGAATGAATCCGTAAAAGCTCGGATAGAAGGGGTCGACAAATTCGACATTCGCGGCGGCTGGCACCTCCAACCCGGTCAACTGATACGCGGCGTTGACGACCAACCGGCGTGCATCGGCACTCATAAAGTCGACCGCGGCGCCCATGGTGGTGCAAAACGCCTGCCCCTTGGTGCCGCCAGGCGAGGTGTACTGGCGCATCCAGGCCAATGGCATCATCGGATCGTTGAGCTTTCCGGCGACGGGTTTCGAATCCGGTGCGAGCGTTTCCGTGACGGCGCCGCGAAGCAGGATCGTGGCGTCGTCGGTCAAGTTCTTCACCGTGTAGACGTCCGACGGTGCAAAGACATCCTGGACGCCGCGCAGGACCGGGTGATCCGCATTAGCAGACTCGATCACGCCCCGGCAGCCCTGCCGCTTGTGCCCACCGTGATGGGCGACCCATTGTTCACCCAAGATCTGGAGACCGAAGAAATTCCACTTGCCGCGAAAACCGTGTGTCGCTGTCCGCAACCCGATCACCGGCTTTCCCGCCTCCAGATAGGCATCGAACGACTTCATCTGCTCGGCAGACGGCGTGCGAAACCGGGTGGCAACAATCATCAGGTCAGCGTCATCCAACGCGTCCAGCCCAGGCAAATTATTTTGGTTATGGGGATCGATAAACCCGTTCTCGGGATCGATGGAAAAGAGCACGGTGCAGGTGAAGCCATGACGTTGGCTGAGAATCTTGCCCAGCATCGGCAGGGCCTCTTCCGATCGATACTCCTCGTCGCCGCTGATCAGGACGACCTTCTTGCCGTGCGCGGGTCCGGCGCTCCCTTGGTAAACCAGATGTTCAGCCGATGCCAGGGAATTCACGCCGCAGGCAACGGCGAGCGCCAGCAGCAGGCGATGCAAAGTCGTGTTCATGATGATGTCCATGAGGGGTTGCTCTTACTGGTGAGAATTAGTGCTGATGATGGGCGTCAAAGAGTTTGTGCTTCTCGTCGCCCCGAGAGTACACATAAGCCACGAGGTCCAGAATCTCCTCTTGCGAAAGCTTATTGAGCAGTCCTTGCGGCATGAGCGAGACCTTGGCTGTCACGCGCTCCTCGATTTGGGACTTCGCGATCACGGTCGGCTTCCCTTTGGCAACCGGATCGATGACGACCTTCACCACGTCATCGGTTTCCTCCATGATCATGCCGGTGAGCGTCTTGCCGCTATCCAAGAGAAAGGTGTAGGACTGATATTTTTCGTCAATCTCTCGGGACGGTTCGACGATCGACGTCAAAATGTGCTCGGCGGTCTGCTTCTTCGCATCCAGTTTCGCCAAGTCGGGGCCAAACACCTGGCCTTCGTTATTCAGCCGGTGGCAGGCCACGCAGTTGGAAACTTTAAAAAGCTGTTTGCCGACTTCGAACGACCGCCCCCCGGGGAGCGGCTGGACTTCCGACAGCAGGTCAGCCAGCTTCCATTCGCGTCCCCGGGTGTTGAACTCCAGCAATTCATCACGAATCGGCAGCGGATTGGCGGCGAGATACGCGGCCGCATCCGCCTGGTACGCAGGCAAGTCGGCGACCACGTAGAGGGCGCCGTACATGCGCCGCCAGTGCCCCGGATAAGTGCAGACGTACGGATACACCCCAGGTTCGCTGGGAGCCACAAAGCTGAGCGCCTGGTTTTCGTTGGACTGTAGCAGACGGCTGGCCAGTAAAATCTTGTCGGACTTGGGGATATAGTTCCGCGCCATTGCGTCAGTATCCCGTGCGGTCGCCTCGGCCAACAGGCCGACTTCCTCTAACGCCCCAGGGAGCACAATAGAAAAGTTGTGTGGCATGTTGTCGGTATTTGAAAAACGAAATTCGACCGGCTGGCCAGCCTGCACCGCGATGCTCTCCTTGTCATAGATCATGCGATGCGGGACCGTCCCAATCGCGATCACGGGAACGTCCAGGTTCTTGAGCCGACTCGCGACGCGTTGGGCAATTTCGGCGGGCAGCCGAGGTGCCAACGACTTGGCCAAGGCAACCGCTTCCATCGCGTCGCCGCCGGTCCGGTACTGTGCCGGCATATTACTGAGATATCCAATCAGGTTATCAACCAGCGGCCGCACTTCGGCACCGGGCCAGGCGTCCGCCGGCACCGTCCGCAAGGCTCGAATCGCGGCAGGACGGTGCAGGCCGGCTTTCACCAGCGAGCAGAGGTCGTGTACCTTCTCAGCATCGTGGCCAGGAATCGAGGCTAAGGCCGCGATGGCGACGTCGTGCAATGTCTCGCCGCCACTGACCGCGAGTCGATTCGCCGGAATCTTCTGTTCGTTGAAGCCGGGTCCCGACCACGTGACCTCCAGCCCATCGCCGCCGCCATTGTCGAAGTAGGTGACGATCAATGGGTGCGAGCCGGCCGGTAGTTCGATCGCGGCGGCCTTTTTAACCATTCCGTGCAGGCCATCATTGTTGACCACCAACTTGTCACCGATATACAGGCGCGAGCCATCATCGGACCGCGTCGCGAACGTGTACTTGCCGGTCTTGGGGATCTGAATATTCCCCGTGAAACGAAGTGCGAACCGGTCTGCCTGCTTGCGCTGCGGTACATTCATCACGATTTCAGGCACGATACCGCTCGCCTTCGGCTCCATTTTCTCCAGCGTTTCGACGGCGACGTTCGCCGCACTGGGATAGAAGTAGTCGACGAGAATCCCCGGCTGTTGGAACGACGATCCCCCCGGTTCGGCCTGGAGGTGCGGCGGCATCTCATACGTCAGCGGTTTGACCTTGGTGTAAAGCGTGCCACGAAGCGATTCGTTGGCGACGGCGGGAACGCTGTCCAGGAAATCGCGGAGCCGATCTTTGCTCTGCGAGGCGGCCAGGAATGCGTCGTCTCCCGAGCCATTGGCCGCGATCCAGGCCGCGTAGGCAGCCCGGCGCGCTGCCGCGGACTTGCCACCGACGGCCAGTCGTTCCAAGCGATGACCAAGGGAGCCGAGCTGTTCCGCAGACGCTTCGCCCAGCAGTTTGGCCAGGCTGGGAAGGCCGGCTCCCCCTTCGCGATCGCGCTGATCGAGCAGTTCCAACAGCAGTGCCATTTCGTTCGCGCTGCGCATCTTGGCGAGTCCCGTTAGCGATTCGCGCAACTGATCAACCGTTGCGTTCTCACGAGACAAGATGGCTTGATAAACAGCTTCGGTTCGCTCCAGCTTCAGCAGGTCGGCGACGCTGGCACTGCGCAGGAGGTACGTTTGCGCGGCGGCCGAGAGAGAAACGCCGGATGAAACTGCGTCCTGCACCAACGTGTCGACGTTCAGGGTGCCGCGCGCGTACTTGATGACAGCATCCAATTCCGGATCGGTGGGCCGCGTTGCGACCTCAAAGACAACCTCCGCGGCGGGCAGGCCCTCGAAGGCGACCGCCGCCTTGGCCGCCTCGGCACGAACCAGGGCAGACGCGTCGCGAGCCGCCGCCGTCAGCATCGGCTCCCAGTCTTTGATCTTGGTCCCCCAGTGGCCTAGGGTGCGGATCGCGGCGGCTCGTACACGAGGTTCTTCGGCTTGGAAGACTTTCTGCAAGAGGGGCAAGGTCGGGACGCGATGTTCTTCAAAGACCCACAGGGATTCCAAGAGCGCCTGCGCTTCGTCGCGGCCGGACGTGGCCTGGCTGGGATCGAGCCGGGCGGCGAATGCGCCGACCTCCTTGACGATGTCGGCTGTCTCTCGACCACTCAGCTCGAGCCTCGCTCGGTAACGCACGCTGTTGGCGCGCGAAAAGAAGTGCTCGCAGACTTCGGTAATCGGCTGCCCCTTCATCTTTGCCGGTTTCATCAGCGGGCTGCCTCTGTGCGTCACCCGGTAGATGCGACCATGTTGATGATCGCGGTTGGGATCGCGAATATTGTGCTGCATGTGCCCAATCAGAACATTGCACCAATCGGATACATACAGCGCGCCGTCACCGCCGACTTCCAGATCGGTGGGACGAAAGTTCTGGTCGCTGGAAGAGAGCAAGGGTTCAATGGCGACCGCCGTGATATCTGCTCCGTCGTACTTGACTTCGTGTTGCAATACCCCCAGGAAACCGATTGTGTTGCAGATCAAGAAGTTGCCGTTGTTCTTTTCCGGAAAATGCGGGCTCGAGAGGAGCCCGGTGGCCGCGACGGGACGCCATTGCTTTTCAAACCACTGCTTATTTCCGACCCCTTTACCGATGTTCACGTAACTTCCAGTACCGCTGGTCCCATCATTGGCAAACTGATAACCCCACTGGTCAAAAACATCTCCATGTGGATTGGGTCCAATCGGGAACACGAAGCTCATTTCAAAGGTTCGCGGATCGAAACGATGCACACCCGAGGCGGTGGAACGATAGGTCTTGGTCGGTGTCTCCATACTGGCGATGTTGAAGATGCCGCGCGACCAGTACATGCCGCCGTCCGGGCCGATCACGACGGCGTTGGCGCTGTGATGTGAATCAGCGCTGGAAACGCCTTGCAACATCCGAATCTTGACATCCGCCTTGTCGTCACCATCGGTGTCCTTAAGGAACCAGATCTCCGGTGGTGCGGCGACCAACATGCCACCGCCCCAGAACTCGAAACCGGTGATACTGTTCAGCTTGTCGGCGAAGATCGTACATTTGTCGGCGACTCCGTCTCCATCTTCATCCGGGAGACATAGGATCCGGTCGGTCCGAGGTTCGGTGGGATTCCAGTGCGGGTAGGACGGCCAGACCGAGACAAACAGCCGGCTGTCGGTATCGACCGCCATTTGCACAGGATTGACAACCTCGGGAAACATCTCTTCGGAAGCAAACAGGTTGACCTCCATGCCGTTGGCAACCGTCATCTTGCTGATCGCTTCGAGGCCGCCAAAGTAGGGATGCTTTTCGTCGTCGAGCTCCCCTGGCTTATTCGTCTTTACCTGGAGTTCAGGCGGGAGGTTATCGTCCTTGACGACCAGATCACGACCGTCGGCAACCGCCCACACGCGCTGGTCGCGGTTGGCGGTCATGACATCGAAAATCTCCATCTCGCGACGCATGACGTCCGCGTTGGACATGCCGAACCAACTTAGTTTCGACCGACCGCCGTAGACGTTGTAGCCGTCCACCACGCGGTACCGGCTGAACCAATGCAGGTTCTTTTCAAGTACCGCTTCGCGTAAACGCTGTAGTTCAGATTCGCCTTTGCCTAGCTGGCTGACATCCTGATCGAAAAGTGCCTTGGTCATCACCTGGGCCAACGCCTGATTGCCATGCTCAAGCAGGTGGACGCCATTCATCGTCAGCGGCCGATCGGCCGCGGCATAGAGGGCGACGGACGGCGCGAACAGGTCGACAAACAGAACCTGCTTCTCCCGACATACCTCGGCCATCGCCTGGGTGTATTTGGCCAGATTCGCGTTGTTCGCGGCACCGTCGGGCAGGTGAGGGTCGTGCAGATTCTCGTGTGCAATCGGCGAGAAGAAGACCAGTCGTGGCGGTGTTCGGCCGTTGTACTTCTGGGCCAGCATGCCATCAATCGTCTCGGCCAGATCGCCGCGGAAGCGGGGCAGCCCAGCGTCGCCGCGGAACGCCTCGTTGTAGCCGAAGAAACAAAACACCACATCCGAGCGGACCTTGGTCATCCACTGATCGGGGCTGCCGAAGTTATCCGACCGATTCCGTGTCTTCAGTTCGTCGCCGGGGAAGCCCAGATCGCGGAACGTTAAATGAAGATTCGGGTAAAGCGCCTGAATGTACGTTTCAAGCCAGCCATGGTGCTGCATCCTGTCCGCGAGCGTATTCCCGATGTAGGTGATATGGTCGCCCGCTTTCAATTCCAAGGCCGGTTCGGAGGCGGCCGCCGCGCTCGCAGAGGCGGTGTGGAGGGCCAATAGCAGCATGCCGCACCATCGAAGTTGTCGCATCATTGGTTTTGCTCTTTACCAAGTGTTGATTGTGGGGCTCGGATATCGTCGGTCGCGAAGTGAAGTGCACGCCCCGCGTCCTATCAAGGCGCCTATGACAAAGCCAGGAGACCGGATCGTTCCCGCCTGGGCAGCGGACCTGGAGAAGCGAGGGACCAGGTGTGAACCGAACAAAAATGGGGGGGTAACGGATCGATCAGGAAGAGTTGGTCCACGGGGTGCGATTGGCAAGACTCTGTTTTACTCCAGTTTACCAGAGTTCACAAATCCAGGGCCTGACCGCCACGAAAGCCTGCCGGCAAGCCACCATGCCATGCGTCCAGCGAGTTCGCCGCAGCCTGAATTCCGCCAACGCCCTACTTGATAGCTCGGATGATTCTCGTAGGGTGGGTCAAGCAATCTGCCGATGGTCGAGTGCGATTCTCAAGGGGAATTTTTGTTGAATGGAAACGGCCAGGGGTCACCAGCCCATTGGAACCAATCGCTTCGCCGGCGTCTCTTCGCATGGTTTCGCGGGCACGCGCGTGATTTGCCCTGGCGCCGCTCAGCGGATCCGTATTGTGTCTGGGTGAGCGAAATCATGCTGCAACAGACCCAGGTGACCACGGTCATCCCGTACTACCAGCAATTCCTGGCTCGGTTCCCCTCGATCGCCGCGCTCGCCGCCGCCCAAGAATCGGACGTGCTGCGGCAGTGGGAAGGCCTGGGCTATTACCGGCGCGCACGTCAGATGCACGCCGCAGCCCGTGCGATTGTCGATCAACACCAGGGGGTGTTCCCGCGAGAGATCGAGGCCGTGCGGGCGCTTCCCGGGATCGGTCGGTATACGGCTGGGGCGATCCTTTCGATCGCCTTCGATCAACGCCAGCCGATCGTGGAAGCCAATACGGTGCGCCTCTACAGCCGCTTGCTCGGTTACGACCAGGATCCCAGGTCAGGGCGTGGGCAAGCCTTGCTCTGGGAGTTTGCCGAATCCCTGTTACCGCGCAAGCGGGTGGGCGAGTTCAACCAGAGCCTGATGGAACTGGGCAGTGAAATCTGCACGCCGCGACAACCGGCCTGCGACCAATGCCCCTTGGCAACGTTATGTCCGACGCAAGCCCAGGGCCTGCAAGATCGGATTCCAGCGCTGAAAAAGAAGCCCGCGGTCGAAGCGATCCGCCAGGCGTGCGTGGTCGTATGGCGAAACAATCGAGTGCTGCTGCGAAAATGCGGTGATCACGAACGGTGGGCTGGCATGTGGGACTTCCCGCGATTCGACCTCCAAACCCAGCGTGGCGCGGCATTGCGCAAGGAGTTGGAAGAAAAGGTCGTCGAAATGACGGGGATTCAGATCCGGCCCGGCACGCGACTGACGACCATCAATCATTGTGTGACCCGCTACCGCATCCAATTGATCTGCTACGAAGCCACGCATGAAGCAGGCGTGGTCGGTGGTAACCAACTGGCGTGGGTCCGGCCGGCGCGCCTTCCCGAATATCCGCTGAATGTCACGGCACGCAAGATCTGCGAGAAGCTGCGGTCCGCAGACCGCGCATGAGCGAATCACCACCGCGGCAACTTGCGGGCCCCAAGCTTTTGACCAGCCTGACGAATAGCAGACGCACACCGCTCCTGACGTTTCAGACGAACGACGATCATGCAAATGTTTGAAATTCTTGGCCCCATGTTTGACATTTTGTGGGCACTCCTGTTCTTGCTCGTAGCGATGATCTTTTGGGCCGTCAATATCGGCGGGCTCCCCGGCAATTGGATGGTCTGCGGCCTGACGGCCATCTATGCATACTTCGTGGCGGATGGTACTCGGACGGACATCGGCTGGATTGTGGTGATCGTCCTGGTGGTCTTGTCGTTGATCGGCGAATTAATCGAGTTTGGCGCCGGCGCCCTCGGAACGACGACGGCCGGCGGCAGCAAGCGCGGGGCGGCCCTCTCGCTGTTGGGATCGCTGATCGGTGGCTTCGTAGGAGTTCCCGTGGGGGCCCTGATCCCGATCCCAGTCGTTGGAGTCGTGATCGGGATTCTTTTCTGTGCGAGTCTGGGCGCGCTGGTCGGCGCGGTGATGGGTGAGCAATGGAAAGGGCGTGACATGGAAGCGAGCATGCGGGTCGGCAACGCGGCCTTCTGGAGCAGGCTCGCCGGCACGCTAGGGAAGATCTGGGTGGGAGCCATCATGATCGGTGTACTGACGGCCGCCTTGATTTTTCACTTCTGAGTGCGAATGATAACTCGGTGCCGAACGGTGGAGTGACCTTCGCGAGCCGAGCAAAGTCAAGCCTTATTCTCGCTGCAAAGCGTGGCTGTTGGCCAAACTGTAAGAACCAAGTAGATACGCTGCGTGTTGTGAATTAGAATTCTCGGAAGAGCGTTCACGAGTGACTCGCACCTGCAACATTACAGGTCTTGTCGTCCGGGTTATCGTGGCGACCTGAGTTGGCTTGTAAGCTAGTCAATCCATTCGGGTTGTACCTTGCGTGAATACTTTTCGAGGCGAGTTTCCGAATTCATGAGAACCAGGTTGTTACGCCAACCGATTTCGCCGGGTAGAATACAAAGGAGAGAGCTCCTTGTTTGCTCGGCATCGATGATGCGAGGCCCAAAGTGACCAGTTTCATGCACATACGTCGCCAACAAGCGCTGCGCGAAGCAGAAGGTTACATCGACCTGACGATGGCGTGTGCGGATCAGCACACACTTTCTGAGCCGGTTCGCAACCGGCTTGCCCAGCGGGCCCTCTGTGCCCTGTCGCAGTTTGAACCTTGCCGTTCAAACAGGTCGCACTGCAGCTACTTAAAGGGGCAAGCGCTGCGGGTGATGGAGAGATTTCCGGAAGCGATCGAGTATTTTGAATCCGCGGCGGAGCTCGATGGCGAAAACCTGCACATCTGGTTAGCACTCGGCTGGTGCCACAAACGGGTTGGCAAGCTGGATATGGCCATTCAGTCGCTGGAAGAGGCGTTGGCGTTCGAACCTGGCGAGGCGATTATCTATTACAATCTGGCCTGCTATTGGAGTCTGGCGAACAACGCCAAGCTGGCGATCGAATATCTCTCGCGGGCCTTTTCGCTGGATGGCGACTATCGCGAGTTGATTTACGGGGAATCGGACTTCGATCCGATTCGATCCGATCCGCGCTTCCAGGAATTGACGAGCGTCATCGTGTGACCGGAGTGCCGCGATACGACGATGCATCAATGCCTCCAAACGCGTTCGCAAGTCCGGGACTCGTGCGCGTTTTCACACCGGCCCGGGCCGCATGTCCGATGGCAATCTCAAGTGCGAGCTGAAGCGAGCACTAAATGGTCGAGCACGATTCAGCAGCGCACACCCCGTCAGCGGGCCAGGCACCTTGTTCGCCGACAGGCCGTGTTTCCGCAATTGAATCGAATGGGCGGCGAACAACGAGCCGGTCCCGGATGGTCGCCGAATTGCACTCGGTCATTTAGCTTTTCGCCGCATACAGCTCGGCGTACTCCAAGACCCACAGGTCGATCAATTCGATGAACTTCGCATCGTCGACGTCTTCAATTTTTTCAAAGTGGTTGCGGCTGAAGACTTCTTTATTGCGAATGGTCCCTTTGGTCGCCAAGTCGACGACATGGTATTCGGAAAAAGGGCGAATGGTCATTTCCAAGCGGCTGTAATCGTTGTTGCGGCGCCCTCCTGACATGCGAATATCGTCGCGACTGCAACTTGCGCCCCAGCCTCGTTCGCCAAACACCGTCTGGTAGTCGAAGCCGGGAAAGTGCGCCGGCACCGTCTTGAGGCATCGTTCAATATGCTCGGAGAGTTGCAGACGATATTGCGTGTGCAGACGCTTGAGTTCGTCTTCGGATAGCTGCTTGGCTTTTGCCTGACGGGCCCGATCTTCGCTCCGCCGCTGACCTCGTTGGATCGCTTTTTGCAGTCGTTCGTCAAAATTCATGAGTCGGCATTTCCAGCGAAAAAAGAGGTCCTAGCGGAAGTGGGAAGCGGAGTGGATCGCCGCCCTCAAGAGACAACTCAAGAATTGTTTCGGCATTTCGTCCGTAACGACGGTCGCCCGACCGTCGAGCCTGACGTATCACCGTCTCGCGACCGCGGCTTCATCGAGAAATTTGTTTCTGCGTCTTCTCCTCAGTGTACCACGCTACCTGGGAGCCGTTAATCTCCCGTCTCGCCGTCGCTGGCGTCGGGGTTCGACTGGCTGGCCGCGAGGAACTGTTTCAAATCGGCAAATGAACGCAAAGGCTCGGTTCCCGCCGCCATCCCGGCGGACAGTGGGGCGATCGGACTTGGGGTCGGTGCAGGGGCTTGTGTCCTTACCCGGTGCCGCGGCCGCTGCGTTGCGGTCGCTCCCGCGATATGCGGACTCGGAGGCTGGCCACCCTTTTTCTTCGCGGACGGCTTGTCACGCTTTCGGCCGCCTGGGGAATTGCGGCGCGCTGCGTCTGGCCCGATCGCCGTCAACGAGACGCGACGCCGGGCCTTGTCGATATCGAGCACCCAGACTCGTAAGACGTCACCGACACCGACAACCTCGTGAGGATCTTCCACGAACCGGTCGACGAGTTGGCTAATGTGCACCAGGGCACTATCGGAAATGCCGATATCGACAAACGCGCCAAAATCGACAACGTTCAGCACCGTTCCCTGCAACTCCATCCCCGGCTTCAAATCAACCAGTTTCAGAATGCTGCGACGGAAGACGGGTGACGGCAAGTCCTCACGTGGGTCGCGCCGCGGCCGGGTTAAGGCTGCGATGATGTCGGCAAGCAAGAGCTCCCCGACCTCCCATTCCGTCGCCAGTGCCGCCACATCCAGTTCGTGCGCTACGTCGGCCAGGGCCGCGGGATCATGCGCCGCCTGGGCCGGCGACGGAATGCTGTTCGGCGGATCCGCAGGATCCCTCCGATCCCTCAGACGCTCCAGGATCTTGCCCGCTAATGCGTAGCTCTCTGGATGGATGAAGGTGGCGTCAAGCGGATTATCGCCATCGTAAATCTTCAAGAACCCGGCCGCCTGAATGTAGGCAACCTCGCCAAACGCCGGCACGCAGCGGAACTCTTCGCGGTTGCGGAACGGACCATGCTGGCACCGATAGTCGTACAGGCTGCGCGCCGAGAGTTGATTCAAACCCGATACATAACGTAGCAACGCCGGGCTCGCGGTGTTGACGTCGACACTGACAAAATTGACGCATGCCGTCACGACGGCGTCGAGTGATTCTTGTAAGTTGCGGGCTTTGATATC
>JAUIHJ010000182.1 GCA_030432015.1 bacterium | reverse complement strand
TCGATCGTGACGTCAATCGGCCAACAGCGGTCGGGCGATTGACGTCACGATCGATGCGGCATTAGGCAAGGTGCATCCGGGCATCTTCCCGATCATCAACCTGGGGATCTCACAAAACCCGGCGGATACGGTGATTTACAACGCTTCGTGCTGGGCTCCGGGGAAGAAACTTCCTACGCACTGCCGCCCCGATTCGGCGTTCGGCATGCTCTTTGGCAGCGCCGCGACGGGTGATCGAACACACGATGCGCTGGCCCAACGCGACCTGCTGGATTACCTGGCTGCGGATATTCGCCGTGTCGAACGCGGGCTCGGCGGGATCGATCGCGGTACGTTGCCGTCGTATCTTGCGGCCTGCGAGTCGCTGCGTCACCGACAGAATCGTCTGGTGGAAGTCCGCGACCAGATTGCCGAGGTCGCTCCCATCCCGGACGACAAGTACCAGTCCCTGGTGGAAACGGATCGGCTTGATGCCCACTTCGAGCTTGTCGCCGCGGCGTTGATCTCCGGCGTCACGAATGTTGCGACGATCGCTTCGGGGGTTGGCGACCCGTACTTCAACGTCCGATTTCGTGGGCTTGGGATCGAAGTGGGCAAACATGCGATTGGACATCATGGCAGCTTTGGAGGTTTGACGTCCGAGGAGATGGCGACCCGCATTCGGCGATTTCACTTTCAACTCATTGCCCGCCTGATGCAGCAGCTTGACAGCGTGCCAGAACGCGACGGCACCATGCTTGACAACACGGTGATCGTCTACCTGAGTGACGCCGCCGAAGCGCACCATTCAAGCTGCTGGGAGTGGCCGTTTGTCTTGCTCGGCAAGCTGGGATCGCGGCACCATCCTGGCGGAGCGTACCTCGCGTATCCGGGGTATGGCAAGCAGGGTCACCGCACGATCAACAATCTCTACTGTACGTTGCTGCAGGCTGCGGGAGCGCCGTGCAATCAATTCGGCCATGTCGATCCACAACTAAATGACCTCGATCAAACGGGACCACTTGTAGAACTGATCGTTTAGTCAGGGCCTCGATGCCTTGAAGTGCCGGTTGCGCGCGTCGCGACGCGAGGAAAACATTGGTCGAACGTCGCGCGGTCTTGTGCTATCTTGCGGTGCGGGCGTTCCACAAGCGAATGACTTCGAAAGGACTGGAAAGTGTATTTCAACAACGCGGCCACCACCTGGCCCAAGCCCGAAGTTGTTTATCGAGCCGTGGATGAGTGCTTTCGTTCCCTCAACAGTCCCGAGCGTACGGTTTCGGACGAAGGGGAGCGGAGCGCCGCCTTGATGGCCGATTGCCGCCGCACGATTGCGGACTTTTTTTCGATCCGAGATCCGAAGCGACTGATCTTCACACCTTCGGCGACCTATTCGCTTAATCTGGCGATTTTGGGTCTGGATTGGCGGGAGGGGGACGGGATCTTGATGAGCGGACTTGAGCATCACGCCGTGTCACGTCCAATTCGGAAAGTGGCTCGCGAACATGGCGTCACGTTTACCTGCATCCCGTATGCGGCGGACAACCCGATCGATCTGAATTTTGTCGAAGACCAACTCAAGTCGGGTCACGTCAAGTTATTGGCCTCCACGATGGCCAGCAATGTTACGGGAGACATTCTGCCGTCACGCGAACTGGGCGAATTGGCCGAGCGGTATGGAGCGTTGTACCTTGTGGATGCGGCGCAATCCGCTGGAGTGCTGCCTGTCGATGTCGATGATTTGAAGGCCGATATGCTGGCATTCGCCGGCCATAAGGGGCTGTTCGGGCCTCCCGGTGGCGGTGGGTTATTCGTGCGCAAAGGGATTCAACTCGAAACGCTTGCCGAAGGCGGTACCGGCAAGGATTCCGGCAGGCATGAGATGTCGGGGCGATATCCGTCAAACTACGAAGTGGGCACACATAATCTGCTGGCCGTCGTTGGCATGACCGCGGGCATCGACTGGCTCAACCAGACTGGGATCGACAACCTGCGGGGCCACGAACAGAAACTGACGGAGCGTTTCTTGCGAGGCTTGAACGACCTGCCTGGCGTGACGGTGTTTGGGACGGCGGATGTGAAGAATCGCACGTCCGTTGTTTCCCTGACGATGGATGGTGTGACGCCCGGAAAGATGGCCCAGTGGTTAGCGGAACACCATAACGTGTCATCACGCGCCGGATTCCACTGTGCGCCGCTGGCACACGAGACGATTGGAACGCTGCCCGGCGACGGCACGATTCGATTTAGCTTTGGCTTTTCCAATACCTTGGAAGAAGTCGAGCAGTTACTGGGATTTCTCGCGGAGATGCCCAGGCTCGAAGGGCAGTTGGATTGGGTCGTATGAGCGGTCCGAGAACCTAAATCAGCTCGCGAATTGGTTCGCCTGTGTTCAAGATCGGAATGGGGCGGCCGGCGTGGTCCTTGAACGCGCGTTGGCGGTCGATACCCAGATGTCGATACACGGTCGCCAGCAGATCCTGGGGTCGGTAGGGGCGTTCCGTGGGGTATTCGGCTTTCGAATTCGTTGCGCCGACCACCTGACCCATGCGCAAACCGCCACCGGAAACCAAGGCCGTGTACGCTTGCGGCCAGTGGTTGCGGCCGGTCCCCTGCGCATTGTGACTCAGTCGCGGCGTGCGGCCAAATTCGCCCATGACGACGACCATGATCCGCTGATCGAGACCGCGATCGAAAATGTCTTCAATCAAGGTGGACAGGGATTGGTCCAGGTAGGGAAGCCGCGTTCGCATGTAATCGCCGAAATGGCCGGGACGGCCGGCGTTCATGATATGGTCGTCCCAGTTGGTGTATTGCGGACCGGACTTCGGCGTGTTGACGTACAAGGAAATGACCGCTGTGCCGGCCTCGGCCAGCCGCCTTGCCAGCAGGCAGCCTTGCCCCCAAATATGGCGTCCATAGCGGTCTCTCAGGCGGTCGTCTTCCTGGGTGATATCAAACGCCGCTGCGGTCTCGGGACTGGTCAGCATCCGAAACGCCAAGTCACGGAACTTGTCGTTGGCCAGCAGCGGACCTTGTTGATCGACGTCGCGGCGAAATCGATCCAACTGCCCAAGCAACGCTCGCCGATCCGCCAGGCCGCCGTCGCCTTGCCGGGCCACCACATTCAGCTGCGGGGGCTTATAACTTGTGCTGGACGGGTCTCCTGTCTCAAACGGCGCATGATGCAATCCGAGGTACTGCGGACGGGTCATGTACAGCTTGTTGGGAATCGTTACGTACGGCGGGATGGCCTGCTGGTTCATGCCTCGAATCCGACTGGCGATCGAACCAAGATCGGGATGATCGCTCTTGGACGTCGAGGTTGGATCAGGCTTGATCGGCGTCTTGCCGGTTAGAACTTCGATTCCACCATCACTGTGGCTGCTCATTTCATGATGCAATGACCGCACCAACGAAAATTTATCGGCCAATTTAGCTTGGTTGGGAAATAGCTCGCAAATCTCCATCCCTGGCACGCGCGTGGCAATTGGCGCGAACACGCTGCGGTAGTCACTGGGCGCCGCGGGTTTCAGATCGTAGGTCTCAAGCTGAGACGGACCACCGTGACAAAATAGCAGGATGACCGAGGTCTGGGCCCCGGTCGTGCCGGCGCTTGCGCGCTGCGCCAGCACATCGGTCAAGGAAAGGCCGCCCAGCGCGAAGGCGCCGAGCTGGAGAAATTCACGGCGGGCAACAGGACCGGGGCAACGCGCGACGGACATGGTGAACTCCGGGGGGTGGGACAGCGTCCTCAGTGTACCTCATCGGCAAAAGTTGCGAAACCGTTTTCGCGGGCCTGGAGGAGTTCGGTCCGCTGCGCGCTAGAACTGGTCCCTACGGAGCACCTCCACGGTTTCGGTGCAGGCGGTGATTGGATGATCGGGCGAAATTTCTCCGCGAAGGTAGTCCAGGATGCTGTTGGAGACCTCATGCGGCACGACGGCCTCGAGGCGGATCTGCGCTTGATGTTCGCCACTCCCGTCGGCGCGTGTTGAACGTCCGGCACCGCGACATGCCATGACCGTATAGCCGGAGGCACCGAGTGCCACGAACCGGGACGTCAACTCGGCTTCGAGTGACTGGCTGGCGACCACGGTCACGCGCCGCAAACGCGTCATCGTTCGCTTTCGCGCCGCATAGTCGTGTGCCGATAGTTGCTCTTTACCGTCGAGGCCGCGAACTTCAAAGCGCAACCCCACCTCATCGAAATCGCGTTCCAACTCGTGCAGCTTTTCCATCACACTATGATCCACCAGTTTGCACTCGGAAACATCCACGATCATGTTGCGACGTTCGCCCAAACCGTGCCGCACGATCTGGCTGCGAAAGAGAATCCAGTTGCTGAATACGGCCGAATACTTCGCCCGAATCACGGCCGTATCCTCGCCGATCAGCGATACATCCAGGTAGGGCTTGAACAATGACTTGATGGGCACGCCGTTGATCAAGTGAATCGCGAGCTTGGTCGCAATGCCGATGCCGATCCCGATCAACAGATCGGTCCCTAGCACGCCCAACAGCGTGGCCACAAAAATCAGTAGCTGCTCCTTGCCGACCTGATAGACGTGGAGAAACTCCTTGGGATGCGTCAAACGGAATCCGGTGTAGATCAGCATCGCCGCCAGCGCCGCCAGCGGAATGCGGTGCAAGACGGTGGGAATCAATGCTACGCACAAGAGCAAGAAGACCCCGTGCCAAAGATCGGCGAAGCGCGTCCGGGCACCATTGTCGATATTCGCTTTGCTGCGCACGATTTCCGAGATCATCGGGAGGCCACCAATGCAGGCGCACGCCAAGTTGCCGACACCCACGGCGACCATGTCGCGGTCGAGATTGGTCTTGCGTTTCCAGGGGTCGATGATGTCGACCGCCTTTGCCGAGAGCAGTGATTCCAGGCTCCCGATCGCAAAAAACATGAAGACCCACACCAGGGCCGTGCCGAAGTGTTCACGATCGAACGCGCGAAAGTCCGGTGTCGTAATGTAGTCGAACATGCCAAACACGCGGTCCGGCATATTCACCAGATAGGATTCGCCCAATTCGTACGTGTGTCCATGGAAGTTATAGGTGTGGGAATGCAGCAAGTCGAAATACATGCCCATCGGAACGGTGGCCACCAAGACGACCATGGCGGCGGGAATGGCCTTCATCACGGCGTGGACTTTTTGCACCCACGGCCAGATAAACATGATCGCCACACCCACCACGCCGATGACTGCGATTTCCGGGTTCATCTCGGCGAAATAATGGGGTATCTCCCGGATCATCTCCAGCGGTTCGCCGGTCGCTCCCTGCACTCCCAGCGCCACAGGAATCTGCTTGACCATGATGATCACGCCGATTGCCGCCAACATGCCGTGAACCGCGGAGAGTGGGAAGAACTCGCCCAAGACGCCGGCACGCAGCAGGCCGAAGACGATTTGCAGGATGGCGGCGATGACGCCAACCGCCAAGGCCATCCGGTAGGCGTCGATATCCGTTTGCGCCACCTCGCCCATATAGCCGGTGCCGCCAAACGCTTCGACGCAGCCAACGGCAATGACAATCAAGCCGGCCGCCGGGCCTTTGATCGTCAATTCCGAATTACTAATGAAGGTCGTCAGGATGGAACCGACGATGGCGGTGAAGACGCCTGCGATCGCCGGGTAGCCGCACGCCAGCGCAATACCCAGGCATAACGGCAAGGCGATAAGAAAAACCAGAAATCCTGAGACGAGATCATACTTGAAATACTTGACGAATCCGGCCGGATTACCGACGGGTTTTGGACCAAGGTCGGTTTCCGCAGAATGTTCAGAGTGATCGGACATCGAAGAACTGCTCCGTATCGGGAAGTCCAAAATGGAAAGTTGGCAAGTGGCGGGAGTGAGTCAGCCGCCTGTGTGGGTGGAGGATGAGGTGTCCGTAAGGCGTCAACGTCGCAATTCGACGGTGGCGTCCCGTGCAGGTGGTGCCGCATGGTCACTCGACGGTTGGAATCCGCCCTGCCGTCGCGTGATGATTTCGATGGCCGCGTGATACCGCGATTGAACTCCCGGTTGAGGCCACAAGCCGCCGCCGAGAATCAGGACGCTGAGAAGTAGCACGGCGACCTTTTCCGGCCAGCGAGCCGCCAACGATACGGAGGCGTGGTGCTCCGTTCCGGTAAACAACCGAAAGTAGGCCTGCATGACGGCGATGCCGTTGAGCGCTCCAGCCACGACGACCAGGACGCCGACCACGGGATAGACGCCCACGGCGCCTTCCACTAGTAATTCGGCGCCAATAAAGCCGAGCGTCCCTGGAAAGCCGATCGACGACAGGCCGGTCAGCAAGAACAGGGCCGCCAGCGCGGGAATGTGGCTGTACAGCCCGTGATAGCTGTCCAGTGAAAGTCGACCAACGCGGGCTTCGACGCTCCGCAGTGTCAAGCCGAAACCAAGCATTGAGATGCTGACCGAGACCCACACGCACAACGCGCCTGTCAGGCCGATGGCGGTTGCCGTTTCCAGTCCGACCAGCACGAGCGACGCTTGACTGAGAAAGAGGTAGCAAAAGAACCGTCGTGACTCGTGCTGCACCAACGCCATTCCCGCGGCGTAGACCGCCGTCATCAGCGAGAACAGGGCGATGCTTTGCAGGCCCCAATTGGGAGCGATCGGCATGAGCAACCGCATCACCGCGTAGGCTCCGGTCATCGGCATGACGAACAGCAACGCCGTACCAAAGGTCACCTTTTCAAAAAGGTCGGTAATCCAGCAGTGCAACGGGATGACGCCACTTCGTAACAGCACGGCGGCAGCAATCAGTCCACCCGCGAGAATCGGCGGATTTTCGGGCGAAGCACCGTCCGGCAGGAGCGCTTGACCGCTGCATAGGAGCACGATAAACAGCCCCATGTGCAGAACGTAGACGCGCGTTGAACGTTGGCGTGCGCGAAGCTCGAGCCAGGGAGGCACGGTTGCGAGCGACAACAGGGCAATCACCACCCAGGGACTGCGGCAGCTCAACGTTGCCAGGAGAATCGACTCGGCAACGAGCGTCCAACCGAACGAAAAACGATTAATCTTGGTCCGTAGCGTCGAGAGCACTGTCATCAAGTAAAGGAGTGCGCCGAGCGGCAGGAGCGGGGCCGTAAGTTCATCGATGACGAAAACATCCCGGTGAAACACCAGGTGCAAAAGATCCCAATGATCGTGAGCCTCGAACGTCCCAAGCCGCATGAAGTCAATCCACTCGCCCGTCGCACAGGAGAGGGTGACGCAGCAGATCACAATGCAATGGCGTCGTGCTCGATCGGCGTCGCGGATCCATCCGACCCACAGCGCGCCGAGCAGCGGGATCAAGACAGAGCATTCCAGCCACGGGTAGTGAAGTTCGGGCATCATCTGTTGACTCGTAAATTCGACCTGGCAGTAAATCGTGATCTGACGACAGCAACCGTACCGAGCGGTTGGCAACGGGTGTTATCCGACGTCCTGTTCGAGTGAGTCGCCATAGGGTGCAACCCGATCCGACTCGCGTGATGCTTCGCCGGAAAGAAAGTCCGTCCAGCGCCGCTCCATGCCGTCGGACCAATGGAAGGCACGCATAAACGGCCGCAGGAACAGTTCGTCCAGAAATCCGTCCAGGTAGCCTCGTTCGAGCGAAAAACGATACAGCCAGGCACGCTGCGGCGCATGAATCATTGCCTCCCAGATCGTGCCGTTCTTAGAGAGCCTGGAGCCGATCGCATCCTCAAGCGCCTGGTAGTCCTTGAGCAGCGAGGGCGCACGAATGAGTTGCAGTGTCCTCAGGCAAGCATGCCCAATCATGTGAATCAGCGGAATGTAGTGCAGGCCGCAACCGATCTCGACGACAATGATGCCAACCTGCGTCAGCGAAGCGAAGGCCAGTGCGCTCTTGACATCCGTTTGCACTCGAGAGGCCACGGCTCCGAAGATGGCTGACAAGCTTCCCATCGCGATCACGATGATCCTGAGCGGAAGCGAGGCTGCGAGCACCGGACTGACGCGCAGCAGAAGGTACGCGCCCAGGTGGATCGATAGTGCGCCGTAGAAGATGGCGCTCGATGGTGTTGGACCTTCCATGGCTCGAGGCAGCCAGCCGGAAAACGGCACCATGCCCGATTTTCCCGCCGCGGCAACCAAGAGCAGTAGCCCGACTGTGAGTGCATGGTGCGGGCTGATGGATGCGACCCCGGCCGGCCAGGCACCCTCCCCTATCATCGCGTCAAAGTCCCCCGCCCCCGTCAGATGGTGCAATGTCAACGCCGCAATCAGAAAGGCAGCATCGGCGATACGATACACAACCCAGACACGTTGGCCGTTGCGAACCGGCGCGGGACGATCATGAAAGAAGGCAACCAGCAGTGCGGACGACAGCCCAACGAGTTCCCAGCCCAGGAAAAGGGTTTCGATGGTGCCCGCCAGCGATGAGATGATCATGCCGAGCAAAAACACAGCGTAGAACACGAAGAAGCGGCAGAAACCGGGTTCGCGATGCAGGTAGATCCGGGCAAACGCGCCCACCGTTCCGCAAAGCACAAAAGACAGAATGGCAAATGGCACGGACAACCGATCGAAGACGAACTTCAGGTGGAAATGGAAGCCTTCCTGCCCCTCTTGCGGAATGACCACCCAGTTCCCCAGCTCGATCGGAACGTGACGTGTTCCCGTCGCCAGCATGACGCCAAGGATCGCCAGTGCGGCGACCAAACCACTGACCACCGAGACTTGAATGCACCTCGCCACCAGACGCTCGCTGGGCGTGTAGCCAAGCATCGGGATGATTCCAAATAACGCCAACAGTGCCGATGGGCTGCCAATTACCGTCACGCCGAGAATCTGCAGGGTCTCTCGCTGAGTCATGTTGTGCTACTCACTTGCTGTAATAATGTCCCTGGTGGGAGTCGGCAGGGACCGTCGAGGTGGCGGAAGAATCAATGCTGGCAAAATCCAGGTGGTCCCGGTGATGGCGATACCAGTCGGCCGATTCCCCAGCAACGGACAACTGCTCCGTCGACGGTTCATAGGGGACGAAATCACCATCCCGCCACAGCCGCATTTGCGAGCTGTCCGGGTCGAACAGGGCGAGTTGGATCCACTCGCCGCGGCAGAGGCGATTGATCCCTTCGTGCCGATCCATGATGCTGAACATCGCGGCGGGAGTTGTTTCGACGACGAAGATCAATCGCATTGGCTCGTGAATTTCAACCATCTGCTGATACAGGCCGGTCCGCAGATCACTGTTGGCGCCTTCCATGACGCCCAGCAACGAGACCAGATTGTGGGGCAATTTCGAGCCCGATCCGTAATGCCGATTGTCGACCGTCGAAAAGAAGTACTCGAGGTTGATGCCCGCACACACCGGAATGGCGGCCGCCAGAATGCGCAGTAGGATTGACGACTGGTCGTCGTCTTGGGTGGGATCGTAGGACGTTAGAAATGCACGGCGATCCAGGAACAGGCCGCGCGACCAGTCACGCCGACCAACGACGCACAGCGCATTGGTCGCGTGATTGTATTCTGGGCGGACCTGAGAAAGATCCTGACCGCGAGTCTCGACATGACGCAACGCCTCTTCCTTGCGGAGGCTAAGGCGCGCCGACTCGAAACGGCGGCATCGTTCATGCGCGTTGCGACGGCGTGCTTCTTCCGTCGTCACCTGGGCATGTTCAAAGTCGACATGATGCGACGCCGGCATGCGATCCAGGTCATACCACACCACGCTATCGTTGGTCGTGTCGTGGTAACAACCAATGAAGACCGTGTCTGCGGGGATGTGTAAACCGCGTTGATCCAACAGCGATCGCACGCGCCAGTCGTTGGCCATCTGGGCGAACGCCCGGGCATTGGGCCCGCCCCGTTTGCCCGCGCAGGCGCCGCAGCAATACGCCGATTCGTGCGGGTTATTCAAGCTCGCCGATCCGTGTCCGCAGACCACGAAGAGACGCGCGAAGTCCTCGGTCTTGATGAGCCCAATGTCTTGCAGCAGCCGCTGGACGATATCGGCCATTTCCACCTGGGTAAAACCGATGTGCCCGTTTGAATCGCCCGGCGCATCCTGGTATCGCTCCAACTGCAGTTGCGTCACCGGTGGCGGCTGCAGCAAGCGACCGAATGTCGCTCGGATACGAGACGTCAGCCACGGAAATAGCACGCGGGCAACCAGGGGTGCCGTTGCCAGCGAACCGAACAGGCCGGTGAAAATGCCGCCGATGAAGGTCCGGCTGCCGGCATGCACGCGATGGGTAAAGCGGCCAAGTTGTTGCCGGGACGTCGCCCGCTGTTGGTTGACACCTTCGAACGTATAGCCCACCCCTTCGGTCACGTAGTGGAGAGGCGTAACAATGACCGGGCAGAGCGGCTTATAGTAAGCATCCGTCGCGCCGCGATAATACATGACCACCGCAAAGAATCCCGCCGCTCCAAACGTCTCCACCGCTGGATCGACCTCTTCAATGTGACGCCGAAACGATTCCTCGCGATCATCGAGGCAGCACACAATCTGAAAGGATGGTCGCTTCAACGCGTCGTCCGCCCCGCTTGGCGATCCCGATTCCGGCAGACGTTCACGGTGCCGCGTGGCATGGTTGATAAACGCATCCAACGCCTTCACGCGGTAGTGCCGTTCGTAGGCTTCGTGAAACACGCGACGTCGCTCAATACCCGAGAATGCCTCGATCTCATTGACCAACTCGGCCCACTGGTCCTGCGTCAAGTCCAGCAGTTGTTCCGGATGCCACCCCAAGACCTGGGCGATCTGAAACACCTGAAAGGCCCGCCGGTCGTCACTCATGGACGCGCGCGGGGAGATCCGCTGGCGTGCGCGCTCCATGATTTCGTTCGCGGAAGTATTGCATCCGAAGGCCTCCTCACCAACAAACAGCGCTGCTTGATGTTCCAGGATCAGACGGACCGCCAGGAATTCCAACAACGATCCTGAAGGCGCTGGACGCACCGTCCACTCAGCAGCCGATTCCATCTGCCACATCATGCCCGCCCATCCGCCGAGCGACAGCAGTGTTTGCTCGATGAACGTTTCGTACTGCGAGTCTGGGATGCCAAGCAGTTCGAGGGAATCAAGGATCGACTGTTCGGGACTGATCAGTGACTGCCACAGTGCGGTCAGTTCACTCTTGAGCCCGCGCATCCAGCGATCGGGTGGACTTTTTCGATGACGATAGATGGCGAGGAACGACCGATACAAGCCGAGATCGCGATCGGGCAATCCCCAGTCAGCGTATCCTTGATCCAAAAATGCGGAGCAGAATCGCACGAGGAAATCGTTGACGTACTGATCGGTGTCGCGCCCCGTGGCATGCAGCAACGTATCCCGGGGACGGATGAATGTGGGGCGATGCGAGTCGCCATTGGGAAGACCCTCGACGCCGTGTCGGCACACGCGCCAGAGGAAACGCAGCACGAAGGACTCCCATTGCTTTTCTTTCCAGGACGCAGTTGGTGGACCAAGGTCGTCAGGAAGCGCGGCACGGTACGCGGGGGCGAGGTCTTGCTGCGGCGCATCCAGCCGCTTCTGCAACGCCTCGATCATTTTTTCCCGAATGCGACAGGGAACTTCGTCACGAAAACGATCAAGGGCATCCGTCTCTGCGACAAGCCAACGCAATTCGGCGTCCGATCCCGTGAGGAATCGGTAGTGCAACATCGCCAAGCGGATGCTCGCAAGTGTCTCGAGTCCCCCAATCGATCGGTCGGAATCCGCGCCCAGTTTTTCCGCGAGGAC
>JAUIHJ010000181.1 GCA_030432015.1 bacterium | reverse complement strand
TCGCCTAATGGCATCAAGATCTTCGGCATGGTGGTTTCCCTGGCGATGTTCGCTGGAGTTGAGATGGTGCCGCGCTATGGATTTGATTCGAGCTGAGCTTCGATTTTCGTCAGCCGTGTTTCGATCCGCGCCAGCGCGTCGAGGATCAGTGCGTGAACGTAGACCGCGTCCATGCCGACCGGGCTTTGGTCGCAGTGGATCGCATCGATAATCGGTTGCAATTCAGACTTGTCTTTCATGGCGCGCTCCACGGTTCATTTTTCGTCCAGTAGGTTCACGGCGACGAACGGGCGCCCTTCCAGCATGGCCAGACTGGCTCCGCCCCCCGTACTGACATGTGATACCTGGTCGGCGAACCCCAATTGCAGTACTGCGGCGGCGCTATCTCCGCCACCGATGATGCTGGTCGCGTCGCTGTCGGCGATCGCCTGTGCGACCGCGCGTGTGCCGGCGTCAAACGGAGGCATTTCGAAGACACCCATGGGCCCGTTCCAGACGACCGTCTTGGCAGCGGCGACCACTTTCGCGTAGGCCTTGGCCGTTTCGGGGCCGATGTCGAGCCCCTCGAATCCATCAGCGATTTCGCCGGCTGGAACGACCTGCTTGTTGCAGTCGCCTGCGAATGCGTCGCCGCAATGGGTGTCGGTCGGCAGCATCAGTTTGTCACCGCCGCTAGCCAGCAGTTCCTTCGCCAGGTCAACTTTGTCGTGTTCGACCAGGCTGTTGCCGACGCGGCCGCCCTGTGCCAGCGAGAATGTGTAGGCCATCGCCCCGCCAATCAGGACGTGGTCGCAGATGGTCAGCAACTTCTTGATCACGTTGATCTTGTCCGAGACTTTGGCGCCACCCAGAATCGCCACAAAGGGGCGCGTGGGGGTTTCGATGGCACTGCTGAGATAGTGGATCTCTTTTTCGACCAGAAACCCGCTCACCTTGGGTTTGTCGCCCATCGCTTGCGGCACGCCGACCATCGAAGCGTCCAGATTCTGGCACGTCCCGAACGCGTCATTGCAGTAGACGTCGCCGAACGCGGCGAGCTGTGCGGCAAATTCCGCGTCCCCTTTTTTCTCTCTCGGGTCGAAACGCAGGTTCTCCATCAACATCACATCGCCGTCATTCAATTGGGCCGCTTTCGCCTGCGTATCACGCCCGCCCACATCGTTTGAAAACGCCACTGGCTTGTCCAGCAGCTTGCTCAGGTGGGTTGCCGCCGGCAGGAGGCTGAACTTGGCATCGGCGTCGGCCCCGCCGCCGGCCGGTCGACCGAGGTGGCTCATTAGAATCAGTTTGCCGCCGCGATCGAGTACCGATTTGATCGAAGGTAGCGCACCGCGGATGCGACCGTCGTCGGTGATCTTGCGATCGGCATCCAGGGGCACATTAAAGTCGACTCGCATCAACACTGTCTTACCGGCAACATCCACGTCCGCAATCGTCTTCTTGGCCATCACAATCTCGATGTTTCTTGGGCAAAAACGCTCGTTATTTGGAACTGAACTTCGTTATACCGGTCGCGCCCGAGCATGACCAGGGCCGGAGATGCGACTCGCTGGCTGGCGCGATCACGCTTGACGCGCCGAACCGCAGGGCGAAGAATCCCCGCTATGTATGAAGTTTTTGAACACACGGCCGATTTGGGGCTCCGCGTTCGCGCGAACTCACTCGAAGGCCTCCTCGCCGAAGCGGGGCGGGGGCTGTTTTCCTTAATTGTCACGAACCTTGAGCAGGTCAAATCGGTCCAGGAAAGGTTGATTCGCATCGAAGGGGGCGAACCCGAGTACCTGCTGTTCGATTGGTTGAATGAACTGCTCTACACGTTCGATGTCGAAGGATTGTTGTTTTGCGAATTCTCGCTTCAATTGGACGCCACAGGACTCACCGCAATGTGCCGGGGCGAAGCGATGCAGCTCGATCGCCATGGGATGGACCACGAAGTCAAAGCCATTACGTACCATGGGCTGAAAGTGCAGCAGGCTTCGTCGAGTTGTGATGGCCACGACCGATGGTTGGCCGAGGTGATTGTTGATATTTAGTTGGACATCGCAACGTTGTTCCGCCAACACTTGTTTCTTGATGCAGTGATGTGTCGTGTTTCAATCCAACCCCGTAGTTCGAGCATATGGCCAAGCAATCCTTCCATGGTCCATTGCAGCGCGTCAACGACTGTTGCTGGCGGATTCCCAAGAGTTATAAGCCGGGCATGCGCGTGGATGGGCTGATCTACGCCAGCGAACAGATGATCGAACAGATCAAAGGCGATCAGGCGCCGGAACAGGTCGCCAATGTGGCGTTCTTGCCAGGCATTCAGCACGCCAGCCTGGCCATGCCTGATATCCACTGGGGCTACGGATTCTGTATTGGCGGAGTCTGCGCGACCGATCCGGACGAAGGGGGAGTGATCTCACCCGGTGGCGTCGGCTACGACATCAATTGCGGCGTGCGTTTGGTCACTTCCAATCTGTCCTACCAAGATGTCAAACCCCACCTGGCGGAATTGGTCGATCAACTGTTTCGCCACGTGCCGACAGGCGTCGGACGCGGTGGCAAGTACAAATTTAACAAGCAGGAGCTTCGGCAGTTGATGCAGCAGGGGCCCGCCTATTTGCAGGATCGAGGACTAACGACTGCCGAGGATCTGGAGCATACCGAAGGGCGGGGCTGCCTGGACGGTGCCATATCAGACTTTGTGAGCGACCGAGCGATCGAGCGGGGATCGGGCCAGTGTGGAACGCTGGGGTCCGGTAATCATTTCCTGGAAGTGCAGGTGGTCGATGCGATCTTCGATGAAGTCGCTGCCGCCGCAATGGGGCTGCAGAAAGACATGGTCTGCGTGATGATTCATTCGGGTTCACGCGGCCTGGGATACCAGGTTTGCGACGATGCGCTCAAGCAGTTGCGCGGTGTTCCTGAAAGGTACGGAATTGAATTGCCCGATCGCCAATTGGCCTGCGCACCGATCAACAGCCCCGAAGGCGAACGCTATCTCGGCGCCATGTGTGCGGCGGCCAACTATGCGTGGTGCAATCGCCAACTGTTGATGGCTCAGGCCCGCGACGTCTTTGCCCAGGTCTTCGGTCGCTCCTGGCACGAATTACAGATGAACTTGATTTACGATGTGGCGCACAATATCGCCAAATTGGAGATGCATCAGATCGGCGGCCGCGACCGACGCGTCTGGGTGCATCGCAAGGGTGCCACCCGCGCCTTCCCCCCGCATCATGTTGAACTACCCGAGGCGTACCAGAGCATTGGCCAACCGGTGCTGATTCCCGGGGATATGGGGCGGGCGAGTTGGGTCCTGGCCGGCCAAGTCGGCAGCATGGAGCAGACGTTCGGTACGGCCTGTCACGGGGCGGGCCGCAGGATGAGCCGTACTCAGGCCGTCAAACAAGCCAAAGGTCGCCGGATCGATCAGGAGTTGGCCGCCCGGGGCGTCATCGCGCGAGCCCGTAGCTGGAAGGGTCTGGCAGAAGAGCAACCGGACGCGTACAAGGATGTGAATACGGTGGTCGATGTTGTCCATCGAGCCAATCTGGCTTCCAAGGTCGCCCGGATGCGGCCCATCGGCGTGATCAAGGGCTAGCCGGGACGTTTACTCGACCGTTGGCAAGATGACGTCGTCCAGCCAAAACCGCTTCAGCTGTTTCACAACCGAGAGGAACTTGTCGAGATTCACCGGTTTGGGAATGTAACTGTCGACGTCCATCAATTGGCACCGATCGCGATCTTCGCCGGCATCCGAGGCAGTTAGCACCACCACCGGAATGCTCTTCAGCTTGAGGTCGCCGCGAATATCGCTCAGCACCTCCATGCCGCTTTTCTTGGGAAGCATCAGGTCGAGCAAGATCAGGTCGGGTCGAGGTGCTTTGGCAAAACGATCCCGCTGCCAGAGGAAGTCCATCGCTTCCTCGCCGTCACGAACCAACGTCAGCCGATGCTTGATTTCTCCGTTGGCGAGTGCTTCGATGGTGACGCGCGCGTCCATCAACCCGTCTTCGACCAACAGGATTTCCATGGGGCGGCCGATCAGTGTCATGTCCATTGTCCGGGACCTCCGATTAATCGCCGACGCCAATGTCTTCATCCCACTCTTCTTGAATCAAAGCGTTCTCGTCCTGCTCATGCTGCTGTAGCTGCGCTCTAAACTCAGCATACTCTGCAACCACCTGACGAGCCAAGGCGCGGATGTTTTGCCCGTCGTGAAGCTGCATGGCGTGATCGATCAGATCGCACGCCACAAGGTAGAGCTCGCGGTGTTGAGAACGCAGCTCTTTGGCACGTTCGCACAACCGCGGGTCGACACGGAGTGGTTCGTCGAAATAACCGTATGCCTCTTCCAAGGCAAAATGCAACGCGAGGTGGTCGCGCAAGTCTTCCAGCATGCCGACGAACTGATACCGCCTGGACCGTACCAGGTAGGGATTGTTGGCCACCTCGCCAAGTTCTGCCACAATCTGCCAGAGATCCTGATTTACGTCCTTGATCTCTTTGAGAAAGGCGGGATTCACCGTCACGGTCGATGTCGTGCTTGCGATCGCCATTACATCCTCCTTTGATGCACGCGCCGTCACACCTGCTGCATTGCTCCGGCGAGTTGCACGCGATGTAACTCGCAGACTCCAGGTTTGTGACCGACGTGAGCGAGATAAACCCAGAAGCAGATCGTCTTGCATCGCAAGGACGGGGATCGGAGCAAAGCCGACCTGGCGACGCGATTCAGCCTACGACAGCCGGCGACCAGCGTCAAGAAATTATTCGGCCTCCTGACTCGATCTGCAGTGTGATCTGGTTCGACGCCGCACCTTCCACTATATCTGCCCTGCATGGGACGCCGCAGAACCAAGAATCCACCCGCTAGCACCGTGCCGACCCCCGTTTGGCGGTCGACGTTCGTACTCTCGCTCATCGGGGGGGCCCTGCTGTGGGCTGCTTTTGCGCCGCTCCAATGGGCCTGGCTCGCATGGTTCGCCCCCGTCCCGTGGGTGTTCATGATCCGAGCCAAGCGGTTGGCGGGGAGGCGACCCTATCGTGCGATGTGGTTCGCCAGTTTGATATTCTGGCTGGCCATCCTGCAGGGGGTCACCCGCGCACATCCGCTCAACTACATTGGGTGGGTTGCGCTGGCGATGTACCTGGCAGTGTACTTGCCTGGCTTTGTCGCCTTAACGCGGGTCGCCGTCCTGCGATTTCGGATCCCGGTCATGCTGGCCGCCCCGGTGGTTTGGACCGGTCTCGAGTTGCTGAGGGGTCGCCTGTTCACCGGATTTTCCTTTTGCCTGCTAGCGCACACCCAGGTCAACTGGCCGCAGGTGATTCAGATCTCTGACCTGTGCGGCGCGTATGGGGTAAGTTTCGTTGTCATGCTGGTCGCCGCGAGCCTGGCGCGCATGCTGCGCACGGACCTGGAGTCGAGCATCGATCCGTCGGCTCGGGTGATCTGGCCGCTGATTCCGCTGGTTGTCGCCCTGGCAGCAACGTTGGGCTATGGGCACCTGCGGATGGCCGTCGTACCGCTGGGACACGATGGGGCGGCGATCCGCACTTCGAACTCCGATACGACAGACGAGGATGTCGCTGCGTCGTTGCGGGTGGCCCTGATTCAGCGTGTGATTGACACCAAGTTCGAGTCTGATCCAGGTCGGAACGTCGATACCTTCGACCAATATTGGAAGTCCACGCTCCAAGCACGCGAAGATCACCCCCAGCTCGACCTGATCATCTGGCCGGAATCGGTCTTCTCCGAGAACAACCCAGAGGTGCAGTGCGACGATGACTTCTTCCTCCCACCCGATGTTCCGCTGGAGCGAGACGAGTTCTTCAGCCGCTTTCAAGATCGTCAGCGGATTTTTCAGGAAAAGCTTCAAAGTGTCGGCACAGGGGTCAATCGCGTGTGGCGCGACGGCGCTTTCGAAACGCTCGACATTTACCTGCTGGTCGGGACAGAGACGATTCGCTTTGGTGCCGACCGGCTGCACATGCATAATTCAGCGCTCCTGATCAATCCGGCGGGCGAGATCGTCGATCGGTATTACAAGATGCACCCTGTCATGTTCGGTGAGTATATTCCGCTGGGACGTTGGATCCCGCTGATTTACGATCTGGCACCGATGTCCCAGGGAATCACGCCAGGCCGAAAGCCGGAGGCCTTTCAGTTGGGCGGAATGACGCTCGCACCCAGCATCTGTTTCGAAAGCAGCGTCCCCCATCTGATTCGGCGACAGGTGGTCGAGCTGTCGCGGCAGGGCACATCGCCGGACATCCTGATCAATATTACGCACGATGGTTGGTTTTTCGGCTCCAGCATTCTCGAGCACCAGTTTGCTGGAACGGTGTTCCGGGCGGTCGAATTGCGCCGACCAGTGCTCGTTGCCGCCAACGCGGGCATTTCCTGCTGGATTGACGGATCGGGCACCGTCCGGGCGCGAGGGCCGCGACGAGGAAACGACGTGGTCATCGCCCAGGTCGAAGCGGACGGTCGTTGGAGCGGTTATGAGGCCTGGGGAGATCTTCCGGCGGCGTTCTGCCTGGTCGCCTGTGTTCTGCTCTTGTTGGCTTCCGGCGTGGCAGTGATCCGTCGCCGAATCCCGGCGGCGGCCGTCGTGGAGGGTGCGGAATGTGTCTCTGGACCCGGAAGAAACGTCCCCACCGTTACTGATGTTTAGCCGGCGGTGAAAATGACGCTTATTATCTGCTTCGCGCTGCGCCGCGGCCGTATTCGCGGGGAATAATTGTCAAGATTCGGTCGAATCTCCAGGCGGGAGAGCGAATTATCGACCCGAGGAGGGGAGAAGCCTGATCGACCCAGGTATCCTTGGTGCGTGTGGCAGGGGTTGTGCGGACACCCTATTTTTCGTGACATTCCCATTTTATGACTTTTCGTTGACACCTGGGAATTTCCGAAATTATACTGAGTGCTCGGATCGACCCACCTTCACCGGTGATAGGTCCAGAATTTCCCCTGGGTAAATAGACCGCCTGTTGGTCTCACGTGCCGTTCGGCGTCCAGATCAACTTCGCGTTTAATATGGTTCAGCTAAAGGATCGATCGACATGACCCTTGTTGGCAAGATCTTTACCGTGCTGGTTTTGATCATGAGCATTGCGTTCATGATGCTCGCCGTCACTGTCTTTGCAACGCACCGGAATTGGCGCGACTTCGTGGTCCAGCCGGATGGTCTCAAGGCGCAGATTGAGGCGTTGTCCAAGACCAACGGAGAATTGCGCACGGAGATCAGCCGTGCCAAGGACCAGATCGCGTTGGAGCAGGCAGCTCGTCGATTTGCCCTGGCGGCCGGTCAAGCTCGACAGGAGCAATTGGACGACGCGTTGCAGCGTCGTGAAAAAGAATACACCGATCTGCAGGCAGCGCACGGCACGTTGGTCGAGTCACATGCCCGCAATGTGACGATCCTGAATTCACTGCGTGACGAGAACGAGGGTTTGCGCACTGAAATTCGCACCGCACAGCAGGCGCGCGACGATTATTTCAACCAGGTCGTCAAGCTCACGGATGATCTCAATCGGGGCGAAGGCAACTTGCGAACCTTGCAAGAGCAGCATGACATGTTGTTGGTGCAGAACGGCAAGATGGCCAAGGTCATGCGGAGCTATGAAATCAGCGTTGATACGCCAACCGATGGCCGTGCACCCCGAGTGGATGGTCTCGTGACTGCGGTCGGTGACAAGGACCTGATTGAAATCTCCATTGGTTCTGACGATGGCCTCCGCAAGCATCACCTGATGGAAGTCTTTCGAAAGAACACGTACGTCGGTCGTGTCGAGATTGTGACGGTGGAGCCGGATCGGGCAGTGGCCAAGATCATTCCGGAATTCCGTCAGGGCATTATTAGGAAAGGTGACCGTGTCGCAGCCAAACTCAGTTGAGGCCTTCTCGGAACAGCCGATGATGGGTGCGCAACCGCAAGCGGAAGCGCCCACGCAGAAGCAGAAGCTCAACGTCTACACGATGATGTTGGTTATTGCTTTCTTCTGCCTCGTCACGGCGTGTGTCCTGCTCTACCAGGAATTGACGCTCTGGGGCAGCTATCCGTGGTGGAACACGGACGAAGGCAAGCCCAACGTATCGTACGTGGTGCCGAGCGATTGGCATGCGGATCGGCTGATCGCCTAGGGCGGCCAAGGTCTACCGTCGGTTCGCACGTCGCCAACTTCCGGCTGCGTGTGTCGCGCCCCGTGTGACGTTCTCGGCATTTCCGCCGCGAGCGGCTCGTCGTGACCTCCCTCCATCCGCTAGAATGGAGGCTGTCCAGCGCAGTTCTCGGTCGCAACCAATTCGCGTGTGACGATGTCCGACGATTCGTCAATTCGACTCAAATGCCCATTGTGCGACGCCGAGGTTATCGCGCCATCCGCACAGGCTGGTCACGTCGTCACCTGTGATTTCTGCCTTGAGGAATTTACCGCGTCCACTCCCGCGGTCACCCCGACGACCCTGCCGGCGGACGCGGGAACGTCACCGGCCCTCGATCCAGAGTTGGAAACGTCTGGCCCGACGCCTGAACCGCCCTCACGAGGGTTGGAGGCACCTGCGGGGGCTGCGCCGGCGGAATCGACAGGGTCGTCCCAGGTCGACGACGATGAGCTGGGATTCGCTGACGAGCCGGCTTCCGAAGATACGCCGGCGCCGTTCGGACTGGCGAAGCCACCCCTTGAGGGTGTCGGCCCGTCTTCCGGAAACGCGCCGTCGCCGTCCGACGAAGCCTGGTTGGGTGTGGACGAAGCGCTGACCACGCCTAGTGAGGATCATCCGGCCAAGAAGGCTGTGCTGACGTCCGACTATGAGTTCTCTGGCCCCTGCCCACTCTGCGGGACCCGTTATGTGGCCACCGATGACAAGATCGGCACGACGATTCGCTGCCCGGACTGTCATTCGAGATTCGAGATTCGCGAACCATTGCCCACGGCTCGCCAACCACTCCGTCGCCCCGCGGGTTCGTGGGATGACGACGACGACGACTTTGGACTCGGCGGTGCGGTCGATCTGGCCAGCATCGACGATCTGGTCGAAGCTGGTTTAGACGAGACCGGGGCACCTGGCGGCAAAACTGCGACACCCAGGGCTGTGCCGCGCAAACCTGCGCCGCGCGATGCGTTTGAAGACCTGGATGCCTTGGATACCGACACGTCGTTGCCGCACGACAACTCGCCGCGACCGATGCCGGAAGGTGACGTCTGGCCGCGCGAAGTGCCGATGAGCCAGGGGAACATGGTTCTTGCCGATGCTGCCTTGCGGAAAGCGGAGGCGGAAATCGAGCAACAGGAAGCCGAGGAGAAACGCCTCCCGCCGAGCCCGTTGACCAATGGTGTTCTGACCTGTTTCTCGGACCCGTCCATGTTTATCCGGTGGCTGCTATTCGCGCTCGGAATACAGATCGAAATGTCTGTAATTAATGGTGCGATTGAGCGGGCCATGATCGAGAACGGGGTGTCCCAACTGCTAAGCCTGATGATGGGCTGTTTCGCCTTTCTGTTTGGGATAGGCTTGATGATGGGTGGCGCCGTAACGCTCCTGTCCGTCTTGCAGGACACGGCAAGTGGCGAAGACCGAATCGAGCATTGGCCGGACGCGAATTTCATGGACTGGGCGTTCGATTCACTGTTTGTCGTGGCTGCTCTGTTTGTAAGTATCCTCGTTCTGCCTTTGGGGCTGGTGGTCTTTCCGATCTACTTGTTGGCAACGCTGGAGACGGGTTTGGCAGTCAACCCGTTCTCCGGTCCGATCTTCCGCAGCCTGACGCTGGCGCGCGGGGCCTGGATACAATTCTTTCTGATGTCGGTAGGGCTGACCTTGGTCGCATTGCTCGGATGGTCACTCCGCGTCGTGGAGTCGGCGATTCTCAATTTCGTCGCTGCGGCGATTGTGACCGGTGTCCTGTTCCTCTACTTTCGTCTGCTCGGCAGGCTGACCTGGGTCTGTCAGGAAGCGGTCGGCGACGATATGCAACGACGCGAGGCAGCGGCCTCGTAACAGGTGGCGAGACGGTCAGCCTGGTTGTGCTGACGTTTGCCGTTGGACCAGAAAGCGGGCGATGACACTCGACCCCGGTGCTGCATCGGCGGGCGTTGCTGGACTAAATTTCGTCAGCGTCTGAATTCCGCTGGCAGCGAATGTCGGTGATGACGCGATTCGTGTCTGCTTGGATCTCCAACTCGCGGTCCGGCCAGCGATGACCCAGCACCCGCAAGATGCGATTGAAGAGGGCGGGGTCTTTGTTGGTTACCCGATCGTGGGCATACACCGTTCCATCATTGCCCCATACCGTGAGATCAAACTCTGTTTTGGGTCTGGCCTGCTTTGCATCATGCACGATGAGCCGATATCCGTTGCATTGGATCCAGGTTGGAGCGCTCCCATCGGTCATGGCACAGTCCTTTCTGTGGAAAATTGCAGCGCCTGGATGGTCTCCAGCGTATCAAGGATCTGCAATTGCGTCTGATCCGCGGCCGGAGCTTCTGGGGGGTGTAGGTCGGAATAAAATCGGACCTGGGCGTTCACCAGATTGTGGACGGTAAATTTCTCCTCCGAAGGGTCCCACTGTGCCTGGAATTCCGTGGTTGGTGCGCCGTCGTCCGGACGATTCGCCGCGGGAAGCTTCACGCGAAAACGCACCTTCCTGCCGTCATCCAGCGTCGCGACGATCGTGCCATCACCGCCGGGCACCGGTTGATCCAAGACGATCTTGGCGATCGTCTCTTCCTCGTCCCCGGTGATCAGGGAGGCGGTAACGATCCGCCTTTCTTGTGCGGCCGGTACCGTTTCCGCGCCCCGCATCATGCTTGTTCCCATCACGAGATGCATGAACGCCGACGCCGCCTCTTGGGGGATCCAATAGTATTCACCGCAATATTCTCGGATCGCATAGACCGGAAATGGAGGGGGTTCCGGGGATACTTCGAGTAGTCCCGGAGTGTGCGCAAACGCCATGAACTGCTCGTAGATGTCATTCTGGTCCGTAATGGGTGCGGCCTTGTAGCTCACGAACTCAGTCCGTTTGCCGGCCGCATCAACCCCGAACATTTTTGTGATCGCGGCGGCGTCCGTGTAGTTGAATTTCGCGCCGCCTCCAAGAACGTCCGTGCCGGTAACTTGAAAGTCGCGATACGCCAAGTGAATGAAAGGCAGTTGATTGCGGGCCCGGATCAGGTTGTCGAGACCCTGGTCGAAATAGAGATCCTGAATGCTGCCGCGTACTGAACTCATTTTTCGCGTCAACGATGGAACCTGGCATCCGCTGGTGCAGATGACGAGGAAGCCCACGCAAATCACGCATAAACTGAGTCGTTGAGGCATGACCAGGTCCCTATGTCATCGTCGGATTGAGGGGGTTCCTGCTCATCCTTTCGGTCGCATTGACTATAACACTTGACCAAACTTGCCCGGTTATACCGATTGTAGCGGCGTCCGGCGGGCAGCGTGCTTCGCAGGTCTGGAATGACCCCGACCAAGAACGAGGTGTTGGCCCGGCAACGAACCGGCCCTTCGACAGGCCGTGCTTCGAATCAAGCGGACCCCAGCCGGCAGCTTGAGGTGCGGCAACCGGTCCGCCGGCACGCAGGACCGGCGGGGATCTGCCCGGGGATTCAGCCGTCACGCCTCCTTTCGGTCCCCCTCCGAGGAGGTCTCCCAGCGGTCTGCTTACGTGTGTCGCGGCCGCGTCTCAACTTCTTTCTAGAACTGAACTTGTGGCATCATCAAACGCTTCATGCCGGTTGTGAG
>JAUIHJ010000180.1 GCA_030432015.1 bacterium | reverse complement strand
TGTCCGCATAGCGCGCGGCGTCGAGCCAGTAGCGGGCCCAATGTTCGCCAAAGCGGGGGGACTTGAGCAATCGGTCAACGACCGTCTCCCACGCAGTCGGCGATTCGTCCGCACAAAAGTCCTGCACTTCCGCCGCCGTGGGTGGCAGGCCGATCAGGTCGAGTGTCACGCGACGAATAAGCGCTTCGCGACTGGCCTCTCCTGCAGGCGGCAGCGATTCCTGCGACAGGCGCGCGATCACAAACCGATCAATGGGATTGTGAACCACAGCATCAGCCGCAACTTCTGGCGGCGTTGCGCGGTCGGGTGGGATGAAGGACCAATGCGACTCGTACGGGGCGCCTTGGGCAATCCAACTTCGAAACAGGGCGATCTCGTCGGTGGACAGCGTGTGTCCGGAATCGCCTGGCGGCATCCGCAAGTCCGGATCGTCGCTGGTAATGCGAGCGATCAGTTCACTCGCCTCGGGCTGGCCGGCCACGATGGCCGAATCCAGGGCGGATTCTGCCACATCGAGCCGCAAGTCCGCCTCCCGCTGGCTTGCATCCGGTCCGTGGCAAGCGAGGCATTTTTGCGACAGGATCGGGCGAATGTCGCGATTGAAACCAACCGGTTCGGCGCCGAACAGATTGAAAGTGCTTGACAGCAACAGTGCCAAACACAACGAGGATTCACGGAATCGATCGGGCATCGGGTTTTCGGGGGTGAGCGGCACACGAGGAGGGAGAGGGTCCGTCCCATCACTGTAGTCTAGTGCAGCATTGAGTTTCAATTTGGGAGAAAACGACGCAAATCGGAACCGGGCGCGGGAGTATTCTTGCGAAGGTCTCTAACGCGGGCAGCGTGGCAGGGGATTTTCGGGGCGTCAACTGGATTGCCCGTCGTGCGTTCAATTTTTCTCTCCGGTTTGAAACGCGCGCCCGAGCCCGGGAGTGTCGATGATAGCATGCTGGCAGCTCAGGCCCTAGGGTTGGCACTCCCGTCGGAAACGCAAACCGTGGCAACCCGACGCTTAGTTTGACCGTTCATCGGGGCGTGTCGCAGCCAACCGGTCGAATGTATACCGCCGGGCACTTCACCTCGAATACCTGGTCAAGCCCGTGCCGAGTCGCCACGTCGGCCGGAGCGTAGTGATGGCAGTGGTTTCCGGCGCGTGGCGACAACCGCCGACAGAGCGCACGGCGCACAGCTCGAGAAAATGGCGGGCGCAGGCCCAGCACCGCCGGTCTGGCAACCTTGTGAATAAACGTCTGGCAGGAAATGGCCACCTATTGATATGATCCACACCACAGTGAATTGCTGTGGCGTTGATGTTGGCATTCGCCGGCAAGGGGGGTAGCACACGGCAGCGGGCGACCACGCTGGTTCCAAGCTCGCAATGCGCATGGGGACGCTGGTGGATATAAGGGCAAACAATGCTTCACAAGCTTCGGGAAACGGCCACGGACGAGTATTCGGATGTCATCCACTATGGGTCGCGCGAGATTGATTTTACGCGCTACGTAGGAATCGGCGACTACACGATTCGCACCATGGCCAGCCCGCACGACGGCAGTCTGTACTGGATTCGCTGGGGACGCGACGGGGGCGTCATTTCAAGGGTCGCTGCCGTCGATCACCGCTGGCACGAAGCCAACGCGCAAGATGTCTTTTCGCTCGGCATGCGCTCATTCTGGGCCCCCACCTTCCACGTTCCGTCCAATTCGTTCTACTTTGTTTCGGATGAAAACAACGAAGAGACGTTCAACATCTATCGCCTAGGCTTGGACATGCGGCAGGTGACGCGCATGACCGACGTGGGATATACGATGGGTTATACGTTCGCCCCTCAATCGAACACATTGCTGTTCCTGGGCCGCCCGGAGAAATTGGGCCAAACGACAAGCTTGCTGGAGTTGAGCTTGGACACGCCGGATGCGGTAACGGAACTGTACACCGACGACAGCCAGTTTCGGATCTACCCGTACCTCAATCCCGTGATTGACGACGCGAATGAGCGAATTGCGTTCGTCCTCAAGCAGGACAACCGGCGGAGTCGGAAGAATCTCGCGATCTATGTGCGATCGACGGGCAAGATCACCATCGTGACCGATGCGGCAATTGAAAGAAACTTCCTCCAACCGCTCGGTTGGAGGAACGATCGATTGTGGTTGTTGAGCGACGAAGGCAGCGAGAAACAATCGCTCTATGCCTTCGATGCGACCAGCGGGCATCTTTCGCTGGTCGAGGCGAATCCCTTCCAAGCGGCCGACGGCGTCTTCGACCCGGTCACGCAACGCGTGCTGGTGGAATTCCGCGATGGAACCCACGGCGTGTTGACCCTGCTTGACGCCGTCACGGGCGACGTGAAGGCCCGGCAGGCTTGTGGCCAGTACGACTTCTGGTGGTCGATGTGCCATCCGCTGGGGGCAGGCGAATTCTCCGTGTCGACCAAGATGCGCGATGAACGTGACGTGCTGGTCTGCCGTCTCGATTTTAACGCCGAGCAAGACGATAAAATCCTGACCGTGGATTTTGAACCATCGGTCAACAGGCGTCAGGCAGCGCCGTGTCATATGGAGCAAATGTCCTATCCCACGTTCGACCTGGATCACAGCAACAGGGCCCGACCGATCGAATCGATAATGTTCTGGCCAAGGACGATACCACGGGATCCGCAACAGCGGGCCGCCATTGTTTGGGCACACGGCGGGCCGAGCGGCAGGACGACAAAATCGTGGCACGCCAACATTCAACTGTTCACCGCACTGGGCTACATCGTGCTCGGGGCAAACCCGCGTGGAAGTGCAGGACAGGGCAAACAGTTTGAAGACCTCAATAACCACGACTGGGGCGGCGGCGATTATTGGGACTACGAACATGGACTTCGTTACCTGATGCATCATCTTGAAATTCCGATCAAGCGGATCGGCATGGCCGGCTTCAGCTTCGGCGGCTACATGACCAACTGGGCGGTGACGCGTCCCAATGGACTGTTCGGATTCGGCATCAGCCTGGCAGGCGTGTCGGATCTCGCCCGTTCGATCGACGAGAGTGTCGTTGCTACCAACACCATTTCGGAAATGGGCGACTTTGACGAGAACGCCGGCCCCTATCACGCCAGGTCGCCAATTCATTGGGCTGAATATATGGACGTGCCGCTGCTCTTGATTCATGGTTCCCAGGACCATCGGACCTCCACCAACCAGAGCCGTATCTTCTATAAGAAGTTAAAAACATTGCAAAAAGATGTTGAACTCGTGGAGATTGCCGGCGAAGGACATGGCTTCCGTGCGCTCAAGTCCCAACGCGAGTCATTCCAACATCAGGCGAATTTCCTCCGACGCGTGGCGCCGGTCGACATTCCTCACGACGCGAAACCATAACGCACGGCCGACCATTGCATCCTCACCTCCGCGGACCTAGTAACATGCACGCGACCACCCGCCCCGGTGTGGGCCACACAGCCTTCGTTTTCCTCCTTTGGCTGGCTGTGACGGCGACCATTGACGCCAGCGCGGCGGACGGGCCGGCGCAACGACTCCCGACGATTGACGACAAGACCAATGGCTGCCAGCGCGCCGAGGGCTACTTCAATTTTCATCTCGACGCGGCGGCTGGCACGGTGTGGCTGGAAATCGACCGTTGGGATGATGACTTCCTGATGGTTGACGGCCTGAGTGCCGGCCTCGGTTCCAATCCCGTCGGGCTTGACCGCGGCCGATGGGGTGATTCCCGGGTCGCGTTGGTCGTCGCGTCTTTCTGATCGAACGCAACCTTCGCTTTCGCGCCGCCGGTGGCGACCAAGCAGAGCGTCAGGCAGTTCGCGATTCGTTTGCCGAATCGGTGCTATGGGCCGCCGATATTGTCGCGGAAACGGGTCGGCGTAGCCTTGTCGATGCCAAGAGCCTGCTGTTCCGCGATGCACTCGGTGTTGCCAGGCAACTCAAGGACGCGGGCCAGGGAGCGTATGCGTTGGACGAGGGCCGCAGCTTCGTCAACATCGCACGGTGCCGGGCGTTCCCACAGAATGTCGAATTCGACGCCACGCTAACGTTCGCCAGTTCCGATCCGGGCGCGCTGGCCAGGGAAACCGCAGCAGACGGAAGCGCGATCTCGCTGCGTCTGCATCATTCGCTGGTCAAGCTGCCGGAGCCGGGCTATCAGGCGCGCAGGCACGATCCGCGTGTCGGCTGCCTGGCGATCGCGTTTGCCGACTATACCGTCCCGCTGGACGCACCGCTGGAACAGCGATTGATCATTCGCCATCGACTACAGAAAGCAGACGGTCGTTTAGCGAAGAGTCCACCGCGCAAGCCGATCGTCTATTATCTAGACCCCGGAACGCCGCAGCCCGTACAAGACGCGTTGCTCGACGGGGCACGCTGGTGGGGCGCAGCGTTCGAGGACGCGGGGTTTGTCGATGCGTTTCGTGTCGAACTGTTACCGGAGGACGCTGATCCGATGGATGTTCGCTACAACGTTATTCAATGGGTGCATCGCCGCACACGAGGCTGGAGCTACGGCCAGTCGATTGTGGATCCGCGGACGGGAGAGATCATCAAGGGACATGTCATCCTCGGGTCGCTTCGTGTGCGTCAGGATCGTTTGATTGTCGAGGGTCTGACGGCCGCGAGCACGAGACAGCATCGCGCTCTTTGCGACTGTGGCGGAATGGCCGGTGGCGGACCGCCGGTCGCCTTGGCCCAATTCGATCCAGGCCTCACACCTACGGATGTCTCCCTGGCGCGTTTGCGACAATTGTCCGCACATGAGGTTGGACATACGCTTGGCTTCGCACATAACTTCGCCGCCAGCACATATGGTGACCGAGCGTCGGTGATGGACTATCCTGCACCACGCGTAAAGATCCGCGACGACCGTCAACTTGATCTTGGCGACGCGTACGGCAAGGAGATCGGCATTTGGGATCGCTTCACAGTTCGCTACGCCTACACGGAGTTTCCCGACCCGCAAGCGGAAGCGATTGGCCTCAAGCGAATGATCGACGACGCCTCGCAGCAGGGCCTTCTCTACCTGAGTGATGCTGACGCGCGCCCCGCTGGAGCGGCCCACCCGCAGGCCAACCTGTGGGACAACGGCAGCGATGCGATTGTCGAGTTGCGTCACCTGATGGAGGTACGGAGGATTTCGCTCCGAGGATTGGAAACGGACCAACCGCAGGCCGATCGCCCGCTTGCGGATTTAGAGTTCTCCTTGGTTCCAATTTACCTGTTCCATCGATACCAGCTCGCCGCGACCGCCAAACTGGTTGGTGGATTTCACTATCGCTACACAGTCGGTGAGACCGTGGGCCCCGCCGTCACGCCCGTCCCGGCGGCCGAGCAGCGGGAGGCAGTCGACGCAATGCTCGCGACGATCACGCCCGAAGAGTTGGTGATCTCCGAGCGACTCTTGGAACGTCTGCCACCCAAGCCGTATTCCGGTTCACAGGATGGCGAACGTTTTCCCAGACAGACTGCCATGATCTTTGACCCGCATGCGGCGGCGCAGGTGGCAGCGGACTTGGCGCTTGCGGAACTCTTGCAGCCGCAACGCGCCGCGCGGCTGGCGGCGTATCCGCAGCCGGACTGGGATTTGACGGCGATGCTCCAGCAGGTCGTGTCCGCCGTCTGGGAGTCGCCGGCGCCACCCGACCCGCGGCTGGCGGCCCTCCGCGAAATTGTCCAAGGGGTCCTGACCGACCGGCTCATTGCACTGGCCGGAGATTCCACTGCTGCCGACAGCGTTCGTTCGGCAGCGTTGGACGAACTCCGGCAGGTACGCTCCGATCTCCGTCGTCAATTGAGCTTAAGGCGTCCGTCGACGCGAGGCGGCCATTTGGGCGCGACGCTGGATAAAATCGAGCGTTTCCTCACTCGACCTCACGCGACGGCCCGCGAAGCCACCTCGCCGACCGCGCCGCCTGGTAGTCCGATCGGTCAGTGAGTAAGTGGCGAGACGCGTCTCGGGAACTGCCGGTGCCGTGATCGAGGTGAGCCGGCCCCAGCTGCAATTCGCCAGGAACTTCGCGAGTATGCTAGGATCGTGCCTGCGGGACGTCGCCGCAGGCGCCCTATGTCCCCAGCAAATAACGTCCCAGCAATATCCTTCCGATATTTCCGTCGCGTCCGTCGCCAGACGGCAGATGTCCACGCCATCGCGAACGTCGCTGCGACCATGACTTGAGGAAGTGCCGAGGAATCTCCCCCCTCGCCGGAGTTCGAACATGGAAATCACCCGCGATCTGGTCTTTGGGGTGATGGCTCTGCAAAAATCGTTGCTCGAGCCAACTCTGTTGGCCCGCGCGATGGCCGAGCAATGCAAGACCGGAACGCCGCTTCCGGAATTGCTGGTTGAGAAAGCCTGGCTCTCCGCCGACCAATGTGCTGGCCTGAATCAGGCCTTGGATGCCGAGTTGCACCGGCACGGGAACGACCTGCAACGCGTACTGGACGCTTTCGGTTCCGGACCATCCTGCGAAAATGCCAGCAACCACGCCCTGAACAGCTCGGCAGAAGATGAACAAACCCTCGATCATCACGCAACGGACTCGGCAGCGCCGCACGCTTTGGACGCGAAGCCGCCGTCCACCAAGCCGCCGTCCACCAAGCCGCCGTCCACCAAACCGCCGTCCACCAAACCGCCAGCCACCAAACCGCCAGCCACGCACACAGCGAACGACGGGCCAGGCCATCCGACCGATGGCGAACCCGCAGGCGGCGAGGAGACCGACGTTCAAGCACCCGGCGGTACTGAGGATGACCTGCAACAAACGCTCGATATGGTGCCGTCCGGCGCGGGCGTTGACCTGGGCAGCGGAAGTTCTCTGGGTGACATTCAAAAGACCGTCGAGTTCACGCCCGAACAATGTTCACGCTACACGCTCACCCGGATCTACGGTGAAGGAGGGCTCGGGCAGGTCTGGCTGGCCATCGATCCAAACCTCAATCGCGAAGTCGCTCTCAAGAACATCCGGCCTGGCAAGGATGACGCCTTGTCACGTCAGCGACTGATTCGCGAGGCCCAGATCACAGGTCAACTGGAACACCCCAATATCATTCCGATCTATGAACTTGAACATGCTTCGCCGAACGCAACGCCGTATTACACGATGCGTTTTTTGCGAGGCAAGACGTTGCAGCAGAAGATCGCCAAGTATCAACAGCATCGCAAGCAAGGCAACGTCGATCCGCTGGAGTTGCCCGAGTTACTCAGCGCATTTATTGACATCTGCCATGCCATTGCCTACGCCGCGTCACGGGGCGTGATGCATCGCGACTTGAAACCGCAGAACATCATGCTGGGTGACTTCGGCGAGGTCCTGGTATTGGACTGGGGGTTAGCCAAGAAAATCGACGACCAGGAACTCACTGCGGGGCAGCAGCGCGGCCCCGTGCAACTGACGCCGGCATCCGGCGTGTTGCCCACCATGGCTGGCAACGTGATGGGATCCCCGGCCTATATGGCGCCGGAGCAAGCGGACGGGCGGATCGATCTGATGGACCCGCGGACCGACATTTACGGATTGGGGGCGATACTATTTTCAATTCTTACCGGCAAAGGGCCGCATCGCGGAGAGCGAACGGGGAACTCCGCCAAGGACACCCGGGACCTGTTGCGGCGTATCTCGACGGGAGAGACACCTAGGGCCCGTGATTTCGATCCAAGCGTTCCGCGGCCGCTGGAGGCAATCTGCCTGCACGCCATGGCGAAGGACCGCGAACTCCGATATCAATCCGCGACGGATCTCGCCCGTGACGTGCAACGGTATCTTGCGGATGAGCCGGTCACGGTTTACGTCGAGCCGTGGCAGCAGCGGACGTGGCGCTGGGTTCGCAGGCACCGAGCCTGGACGCAGTCCGTCGCCGCAGCACTTGTGTTGACGCTCGTCGTCTCCGTGGTGGCTGCGGTTGTTGTCGATCAAGCTCGCCGAAGCGAAACTCGCCAACGCCAAAAAGCGGACGACGCGTTGGTGGCCAAAGAGGCTGCCCTGGCTGAAGTCGAGGCAGCCAGGCAGGAATCGACGCGCCGATTCCACCAGGCTCGGCGGGCCGTCGACGAATCGCTGACGGGAATCAGTCAGGCACTCGAGGATTATCCAGGTGCTCAGGCGTTACGCACGCAACTCCTGGAGAAGGCAGCACGCGATTACGAGGAGTTTGCGTCGCAGCGAAGTGACGAGCCGGAATTGCAGATCGCGTTCGCACTGGCGCTCGTGCGGTTGGGCGACGTTCGGCGTCTGCTGGCGGACTTCGCGGCAGCGGAACAAGCCTACCAGCGGGCGATTCGCCAATTCAACGAAATCCTGCGGCGGACCCCCGCTGACAGCGCGGTGCAAATCTCGCTCGCCCAATGCTACAACGCGTTGGGCTTGCTGCATGTGACGGCCGGCTCGACACCGGAGGCCGCGGAGGCGAGCGATGCGTTTGCAGCTGCCAGCCGAGCCTATGATGCGGCCACCGACCTGCTGACCAGGCAACGCGACGAGACAAAGGCGACCGTCGAGTTTCGCAGGACGCACGCCAAAACCATGGCAAATCGCGGTGTGTTGTTAAGTTATCTTGCGGATGCGGAGGCAGCGATTGGTGCGTTGCGTGCCGCGGCGGTCGAATTCGAGGATCTTGCGAATCACTCCCATGCATCCGCCGACCGCAGCGACCTGGCCAAGACCCGCATTTCGATCGCCAACCTGCTCGTAGAAACCGGTCGCACGTTGGAGGCGGAGCAAGAATTGCAGCGATCCCAGGATTGCTATGAAGAACTGGTGCGGCAAAATCCCGGCGACGTCGATTTTCTGCAAGGCCTGGCCGACACCCGGATCACACGAGGCAATGCCCTGCAAGCCTTGGGGCGACCTGCAGATCGGCTGGCACTCTACCGCGATGCAATCACGGACTACACCGCCCTGGTGAAGACACGACCGGACGTGCCAAAGTACCGCCAAGGTCTGGTCGCCACCCTGATCAATCACGCCCTGGTGCTCAACACATTGGGCCGCAATGTTGAAGCGAAGCAGCAGGCGATGATCGCATTGGAACGATCGATGGACCTGGTCAACGAAAACCCAATCGCTGACAATCATGCCAAAGAAGCCTATTGCAGGAAGACGTTGGGCTTGATCCTGCGGGACTTGCAGGCGCTGAGTGAGGCTGAACTGGCCTTCGCGACCGCGGCCGAGAAGGCGGCCGAGTTGATCGCGGCCTTTCCCGACCAGGATCACTATCACCGCTTGCGGGGCGAGGTCTTGAACAACCTTGGTACGGTCTGTCTGCTCACTGCCGATTACCCGGCGGCGAGGCAGATCTTCATCGAAGCGCGAAGCGAATTCAATCAGTCGCTGGAAATTGCCGCGAAGAATGTGATGGCACGAGAAGGACGGGCTTGGTCCTTGGCGTTTCTGGGGGATACGTTGCGACACCTTGAGCGGCAGGAAGAAGCGAAGACATTCTATGAACAGGCCTTGCAGGCCTTCCGTGAAAACAGCGACGCACCGCAGCGCGAATTCCAGTTGGCCCACTTCCTGATCCATTGCCAGGACGAATCGCTGCGCGAACCGGCGGAGGCCGGTGTCATTGCCGATCGAATCGCTCGACAAAGCCCGACCAACTCCGACTATCTTGTGCTCGAAGCAGCCGCCTGGTATCGCCAAGGCGAATGGCAACGGTGCCTGACCAAACTGGACGAAGCGGCAATTGTGCATCTGCAAGGGAAAAACGCGATCGATTTCTGGCGGGCCATGGCCCTGCACCAACTGGCCGCGGACAACCCCGAAGCCGGGCGCGTCTTTCAACGGGCCTGCAACCAAATGGATCAATGGGCGCCCGGCGACCTCAAATTGATTCGGCTCCGCAACGAGGCGGCGGCCCTGCTTGAGGCGAGCTCGTCTCCTCAGCCCGATGCGGATGAAGACAACGGGCAATAACGGGCTTCCCCGCCGAATGCAACTTGGCCGCCGACGTTTGTCTTCCCCGCCGCAGGGTGGAACGCCTTACTCGTCCGCGTGAACGCACGCGCGGTTGGCCTTGCGTAACCCGTATGACCGTAACCGCGATCAGGGAAATTCGGCTGGCTGGGTTGTGCGGATTTTTCGGAACTCAAGTGATCTTCCGACGCGTTGCGATAAATGAGTTCTAGGAGTCGGACCGCAAATTCCACCGGGGCGCCATTGCACCGTCGGGACGCTCACCGAGACCACGCCTGGCCGGGCGTGGCTGCGGGTTCGAGTTTGGTATGCCGCTTCTTCCCCCAGGCTGAGCGGCCTCAAAACGAAGGTGAAAAATGCGCTATCGTCAGACGACGTGGATTGCCATCGCTGTTCTGTTGACCCTAAGGACCGCTGTGGCTGCGGAGCTGGAAATTCCTTCGCACGCGTCGCCGGACACCCCGACGGAGGATGACCGTGGGTTCGATCTCAACTTGGACGACGCGTCTGTGATGCGACGCGCGGCGTCCAATTGTGACGACATTCCGCTGGAGGCCGGCCTTCGCTACCCCGCAGAGTCGTTTCGACTTGTCCAAGACGGCGGGCCTGTCAGTGCGGATCCACAGTTGTTCGAGAGCCCGCCTGCTGGCGTGCCGCAGGTTGCTGGCCAATTTGGCGGAGTGCTGGCCGGTACGAGTTTGCTAAGCCTCAATCGCCGTCAAATCGCCAACACGCCTAGCAGCAGCGTGGTGCTCGGATCGAATGCCAGAATCCTCGCGACCTCGGATGCTGGAAGCCTGCTAAGCAAATCAACCTCTGGCCTGGGTATCACATCGCAGAAACGATCGCCCATTGTTACCGAGCCGCGGGTTCGCAGTAGCAGCCTGGGACAACTGGTAGCGTCCGGGTCATACTGGTTCGCCGCTCGACCTGACCTGGACACCCTGATCAGCAAGATCGACTCGCGGCTGATTGCGGACATGATTGTGATCAAAGGGCCATACGCAGCCCGCTATGGACCCGGCTTTGGCTTCATCGATTTCGAACTTCTGGGGACACCACGCTACGAAGACGGTGTGCAGACGCATGGCAGAACGTCTTCGGATTACCGAACCAACGGAGCCCAGTGGTATGGACGCCAAGAGTTCTGGGGCGGCGGCGACGATTACGGATTCCGAGTTGGCTACAGCAATGGCACGGGAAACGACTTCCGAACCGGCGACGGAGCCCGATTGCCCAGCAGCTACAAATCGCAAAACTTTGACGCCGCGTTCGGCTACGACATCGACGAGACAAGTTCCCTGGAGTTTGTTTATCTCCGCCAGGAGCAAAACGGCGTTGAGTTGCCAAACAATGTCTACGACATTCGCTTCCTCGAGTCAGACGGGTTTGAACTCGGATACGAAAAACGCGATCACATCAACTTTGATCGGTTCACGTTGGATGCCTGGTACAACCAGACGCGGTTCGACGGTAACAACCTTGGCGCTGGAAAACGTGCCTTCATGCCGTTGCTTGATTTTGCCGAATGGACGGGAAACATGGAGGCGCAAAACCTATCCACGGGATACACGGCGGCGATGACCTGGGGCGAAGAGGGCTGCACCAGTCTCACCGTCGGTACGGACCTGCGGTATCTCCGGCAGAACATCGACGAATTTGACCAGACGACGGCGTTGATACCTCCCAACAATACCCCGTTGTTCGCCAGTGGCCTGCTGGAGAATTATCCGGTGCCCGACGCGCGGACAGAGAATCCGGGACTGTTTTTCGAATTCGCGCGACCGATCGATGATCGTCTGACGGTCCGAGCGGGAGGTCGCTTCGACTGGG
>JAUIHJ010000179.1 GCA_030432015.1 bacterium | reverse complement strand
GGCCGTGACATGAACTCGGCGATGACAATACGGCGGTTGCTGCGCGCGGACTTTGCCCGTATCGCGGTACGTCATCAAGTCGTTCTCGCGCAGCTTCGAATCCAGTTCGAGGTTGCCGTGGTCGATCGCGTTGGCCAACGCCTCGGCCAGGGCCGTCCCGATCCGGAGGCGATCCGCCTCGTCCCCCACGTTCGCCTGAGCCAAGCTGTCCTGAAGATGGTGGATCAATGCCCGCGGCGCTCCCGGATCGTAGCCCAGCACATAGTAACTCTCAGCGTGTTGCAGCAGATCACGCACCTGATCCTGCTGTCGTAATGTCTCGACCGCCGACAGGACAAGATCCAAAACGCGGCCCAAGTCTCGCTTGAGGTTGCGCTTCGGGACATAACTGGATGCCCCGATTCGCAACGCTTCCACCGCAATCTCTTCACTGCCCTGGCGTGTCACCAGGATCACCGGGATCAACGGATACTGCTTTTTCATTCGACGCACAAGCTCCAGGCCATCCATCACTGGCATCTGCATGTCCGTCAACACCAAGTCAGGTTGCTCGACCGCGATCTTATCGAGCGCATCCTGACCATGTTCCGCATACGAAACCGTAGCACCTTCGGCGACCAGGATGCCGCCGCTGATCTTACGGTCCAGGGCCGAGTCATCGACAACAAGTATGTTCGTCATGGCTGTCACCGCCTGCGAATTGCGAACTGCGCGGGATCTGAAAACTGGGTCTTACGTATCGTCGACATAGGCCTTGAGTGCGCTCACAAGTTCAGCCGCCTTTGCTTGTAGATCATCCCATGCCGCCGAGGCCATGTCGAGTTGGCCGGCGCCGGCGAGCGACTCGAGATGCTGCGCCGCCGCGACGACCGCCTGTGCTCCAAACACCTCCGCTGCTCCTTTCAGCGTGTGGGCCGAACGCTGTAGGCCAGGCGGATCTTCCGTTTCCAGGGCCGTGATGATCTCGGCACACATCCGGGGGAATTCGTCAAGCAACAGCAAAGCGACCTCGCGAACCTCCGCGTCACCGCCGGCAATCTGGGCCGCCGCCACCCGCAGATCGATTGGCCCGCCACGCGCCTGGCCACTGGCAACCTCCGTTTCCAACTCCGCGTTCTCCAACGCTGTCTCTTCCGCCACCGCCTCGCTCCCGGCTGCATCCTCCGTCGCCGCATCCGCTGCTGCTGCATTCCCCGCCGCCGCATCCTCCGCCGCCGCATCCTCCGCGGCGTCCGCTGCCTCCTCCTGCGCCACCTCCTGCTCCGCGGCCGGGGCCTTCGCACCTGGGGTCTGTTTCGCGAACGCGTTGAGTTTTTCGTAGAGTTCTGCGGGCTTGACCGGTTTGGAGATATAGTCGTCCATGCCGGCGGCGGTGCAATTCTCGCGATCGCCCTTCATGGCTGCGGCGGTCATGGCGACAATTGGCGTGTGTCTGCCCAGCGGCTGTTCCCACTGGCGAATCGCAATGGTTGCTTCCAGGCCATCCATTTCGGGCATCTGGAGATCCATCAGAACCACGTCGAATGATTCGCGTTGGATGGCCGCGACTGCTTCGCGCCCGTTGTTGGCGATTACCACATGATCGCCGCGGCGTTTCAGCAACCCCACGGCGACACGTTGATTGACGGCACCATCCTCCGCCAGCAGGACCTTCAACTTTCGCAGAGCGTGTCGCTGTCCGGGAGTTTCCGTCACGACATCGTCGGTGCTGGGCTGGCCGACCAGACTGCCGATCGCATCCAGCAGATCCGACTGCAGAATCGGCTTGGTCAGGTACTCGGCAATTCCGACGTCGCGACACCGGGCAGCATCTCCCGGCTGTGCGGCCGACGAGATCATGATCATGGGCGGATCTCCCAATTCGGCCGTTTGCTTGATGCGCCGCGCCAGCTCCAGGCCGTCGACGCCGGGCATCATCATGTCGAGGATCACGAGCTTCAACGGTTTTCCCGTTGCTGCCGCACGTTTGAGTTGCTCCAACGCATCGGTGGCATTTTCAGCGAGCCACACGGGGAAGCCCCAGTTGCGCAGCAGCTCTTCGAGAATTTTTCGGTTCGTCGCGTTGTCGTCAACGACCAACGTCGGCAACCGCGGCCAGGACGTGAAGTGGGTCGGCGTCTGTTCCACTTGTTCCGGTAACACGCCAAAGTTGCCTGTAAAGTGAAACGTGGTCCCCTTGTCGACTTCGCTTTCCAGCCAGATTTTCCCGCCGATCATTTCCACCAGTTGCGAGGAAATCGCCAGACCCAGGCCCGTGCCTCCGAACTGCCGTGTCGTCGACGTGTCGGCCTGGGCGAACGCTTCGAAAATGGCCGTCTGCTGCGCGGCTGAAATGCCGATTCCGGTGTCCTTGACAACAACATGCAGCAACACCTCGGTGGCCGTCGAGGAATCGGCAGAGACGTCCACCACGACTTCACCTTGGTCGGTGAATTTAATCGCGTTGCCGGCCAGGTTCACAATGATCTGCCGGAAGCGGCCAGGGTCGCCGAGCAGCGTATCGGGTAACTCGGGGGCGATACGGCAGGCCAGGTCGAGCCCCTTGGCGGCAGCCCGAACGCCTAACGTGCGTGCGGTCCTGCCGACGCAGTCGCGCAAGCTGAAGGGAATTGTTTCAAGTTCGAGTTTGCCCGCTTCAATCTTCGAAAAGTCGAGAATGTCGTTGAGCAGATGGAGCAGCGAATCCGCCGATTGTTGGATGAGCTCGAGGTAGTCGGCTTGCTCGGCGGAGAGATGCGTGTGTTTCAACAGGTCGCTCATCCCGATGATGCCGTTCATGGGAGTCCGAATCTCGTGACTCATGTTGGCCAGGAACTCGCTCTTGGCCACGCTTGCCGACTCGGCTGCTTCTTTGGCAGCCCGCAATTCCTCTTGCGATCGCTGGCGTTCCAGCACGCGTCCAACTTGTTCGCCAACGCTGGCAATCACGGTTAGCAAGCGGTTGTCCGGTTCCATTTCGTCGTCGGCAAAGAACTCGAGCACAGCAACGATTCCGTTATCCACGGTGACGGGAAATCCAAAGGCAGACTTGACGGCCAAGTCGACGCACTGTCGGGTTCGTCGAAACGTCGGGTCGGTTTCAACGTTGACGATCCAGATAGGCTTGCCGGTTTCCCAAATGGTTCCCGGGAGACCGTCACCTTTGGCAAACGAAGTCTGCTCGGTAACATTGCGCAGCGCATCGTACGAACTTCCCGGCCGGAAGTGCCAGATCGAGGTGGGTTCCAATGTTTGCCCTGTCGGTGAGGGCAGATAGGCGTGGCCGACAGGCCAACGGGTCATTTCGCAGATGGTGTCGATGCAGCGTTGGAGGGCCTCGTCAGATTGTTCGGTTTCCGCCGCCATGGCGACCGTCTTTTGTAAGAGTCGGGCTTCGAGTGCCTGCTGGGCAAGCAAGCGTTCCGCCTGTTCGCGTACGGCGATCTCGCGCGTCAGTTCGGCCGTCCGCTGTGTCACGCGAAGTTCCAGGGTCTGGCGCGCAGCCGCCAACTGTTCGGTCATCTGGTTGAAGGCCGCGCTTAGCACGCCAATTTCATCGTCGGACTGGATGGTCACACGGGCATCCAGGTCGCCGCCAGCGACCTTTTGCGCGGTTTCTGTTAGTGCCAGGATCGGGCGTGTGAAGCGACGGGCGAGCCAGACACATCCGATCAAGCCAATTGCGAAGGGCCCGGCCTCCATCGCGATCAGGATCAGACTGAGTTTGGTGACTGGCTGGTAGGCCTCGGTCGCATTGATCTTGGCGACCAGCCCCCATGCCTGATGTTCCGGGCGCTGATACTCGATTGGCTGAAAATGAGTCAGAACGGTGTCGCCGGCATGCTGCGTTTCAGCCATCGTGCTGCTGCTGCGGCCCTCGATTGCGGCGGCCATCGCGGGGGCATCTTGTAATCGCTGAGACGGTTGGCGATTGCCGGCAGGCGGAACCAGGTAATGCAGGCGGTCACCTTTGCGCGTCGCGATCAACACCTCGCCGGTCTCCCCAAGTCCGCGTGTTTCGGAGATGATCTTGATCAAGGGACCGACGTCCAGCAGGACCATGACGACCCCCAGCGTTTCGCCCGCCTGGCTGACTGCCGGCGCCGCCAGCAAGGCTTGGTAGCCTTGTTCAGTCGCCAACGGTTCGCCCAGATGGGCCGTCCGTCGCCCTTCCTGAAAGTCAATGTTGTCAGCAAAATCCTGGTCGAGGTAGGCGTCGTTGGTTGCGGTCAAGACTTTGCCCGAAGTGTCCACGATCCAGATGTCGCGAAACCCGACCGTACTGGCTTTTGCATCCGCCATGATCCTGGCGGTGCGCTCACGCATTTCGGCGAGCTTCACCGGGTCATTGAGATAGTCCGCAACGAGTTGCCGTAAGCGCGTTCTGCTGGCCACTAAGTTGACGCGTTCATGCTGTTGGGCGACGTAGCTGAGCACCATGTCGTGGCGGTCGGAGGCGGCCACGAACAGGCGTCTATGGATCTCGTCGCGGACGATCCGTCTGGCAACCAGGTAGGCGACGATGGTCATCGACCCTGCCATCACGGCCAGTAGCAACAGGACGAAGATCGCCAGCTTGATGGCGATCGAACGATGTCGCAAGGAGAAAACGCTGCCGTGCGGAACGGAATGCGTTTGTGATCTGCCGTTGGGATTAGCCATTCATGTGAGTTTACCAAACGGTGGTCGCTAAATCAGCCAGCAGCATTATCGCCGACAACACGTCCGCGGGCTACACCTCGACCTGCCATGGATCCGCAGGGGCACCTGGCGTCCCGCCCGACCTGCCACAGGTTGTCGTTCCGCCCCTGGGAGGCGACTGCTATAATGCGGCGAACTGGCACGATCAGGCCCACCACGCCGGGCCTGGGGCGCAGCCACCAACCACCTGACTTGCCTGGGAGATGTTACGGATGCGATCGCTCTTTCGTTGTGCCTTAAGCGGATGCCTTGGTTGGATTCTTGTTGCGACAAGTGTTGCAGGTATAGCTGCCGACCCCATGGCGACTCCTGTCGATCGGATGCATCTGCCGGATGGGTTCAAGGCGGAATTGCTATATTCGGTGCCTGCCGAAGCGCAGGGGAGTTGGGTGAACATGACGCCGGATCCCCAAGGGCGGCTGATTGTTTCTGACCAATATGGCAGTCTCTATCGTGTGACGCCTGGTGCCGACGCTTCCAGTACCAAAGTCGAATCGATCAAGGTCGATATCGGTGCCGCCCAGGGACTTCTGTACGCCTTTGACAGTCTTTACGTGATGGTCAACGGCCAAGCGGCCGCAGGTTCCGGCCTGTATCGCGTCCAAGATACCGATGGCGACGACCAGTTTGATTCGGTCAAGCTGCTCCGCGCGATCCAAGGTGGCGGCGAACACGGACCGCATGCCATCCTGCTCAGCCCCGATGGCAAGTCCCTTTATGTTTGCGGCGGCAACCACACGAATATTCCCAATCCGGAGACGTCTCGCGTGCCCCGGAATTGGCAGGAGGACCAGTTGTTGCCCCGAATGTGGGACGCCGGTGGTCACGCAGTTGGCAAATTGGCTCCCGGTGGATGGGTTTGCAAGACGGATCCGGAAGGAAAATCATTCGAGTTGATCGGGTGCGGATTTCGCAATGAATACGACCTGGCCTTTAATCCGGCTGGTGAGCTGTTTACCTACGATGCTGATATGGAGTGGGATATCGGTTCGCCCTGGTATCGGCCAACTCGGGTGTGCCACGTGACCAGCGGTAGCGAATTTGGTTGGCGTTCCGGGACCGGCAAGTGGCCGACCTATTACCCGGATAGCTTACCTGCCGCCGTCGACATTGGCCCTGGTTCGCCGACCGGGATCTGTTTCGGCACCGGGGCGCGCTTTCCAGGCAAGTACCAGAATGCACTGTTTGTTGCCGACTGGAGCTACGGCTTGATTTATGCCGTTCACCTGGATCCCGCCGGCGCTTCATACGGCGGCACCTTCGAGCGATTCGCGACCGCCTCGCCGTTGCCTGTGACCGACATTGTGATCAATCCCAGCGATGGTGCGATGTACTTTACCATTGGCGGACGGCGCACCCAGTCGGGCTTGTACCGCGTCACCTATGTAGGAGATGAAGATACCCGTGCCGTCGTGTCCGGCACGGACGCGGGTTCGAAGTCCCGCGCAAGCCGGGCGCAGTTGGAAGCCCTCCATTCGCCCGGCCATTCGGATGCGGTCGACATCGCCTGGCCGTTTCTGGCGAGCGAGGATCGCTTCCTGCAGTTTGCCGCCCGGATTGCGATCGAACACCGACCGGTCGCCGAGTGGTCCAAGTTGGCGCTGGCCGAAGAGAATCCGCGAGCGTTGATTGTTGCGACGGTGGCGCTGGCCCGCTGTGGAGATGCGTCGCTGCAGGGCGAGATCATCAAGTCGCTGGGCCGCGTCTCCTGGACCGAGCTTTCGGCCGCGGATCAGTTGGGCCTGTTGCGGGCCTACGGATTGGTGTTTGCCCGGATGGGGCAGCCGTCCCAGGAAAATCGGGCGATCGTCCTGGATCGCCTCAACGGACTGTTTCCTGCTGCCAGTCAGCCGCTGAATCGCGAGTTGTCTCAGTTACTGATTTACCTGGAGGCACCCCAGGTCGTCGAACGGGCGCTGAAGTTGTTGGCCAATGCGCCGACGCAGGAGGAGCAAGTTCACTACGCACTGGCATTACGCTCGCTCAAGAGCGGTTGGACGATGGACCAGCGTCGCGAGTACTTTGGGTGGTTTACCAGGTCGGGCGGATTCCGGGGCGGGAATTCTTTTCCAAAGTTCCTCCGCAATATTCGTGACGAAGCCGCTGCCACGCTGAGTGAACAAGAGCGGACGGCGTTGGCCGCCGTAATTAAGGCGGAGCCGGCCAACCAGGACGTAAACCAGACCGTCAAGGCTCGACCGCACGTCAAGAAATGGACGGTGGCGGAACTGCTGGACGACGTCGGCAATGACTTGAAGGGGCGTGACTTTGCGCGGGGGCGCGAGATGTTTGCGGCGGCCGCCTGCTTCAAGTGTCATCGCTTCCAATCCGAAGGGGGGATTATCGGGCCGGACCTGACGGGGGTCGGAAAACGGTTTACGCCGCAGTACGTGCTGGAGTCGTTGATCGAGCCGAGCAAGGCGATTTCCGATCAGTACCAAGCCACGGTATTCGTTACCGACACGGGGAAGACCGTCGTCGGCAAAGTCGCGAATCTGAATGGCAAGCAGTTGATGGTGATCACGAATATGCTGGAGCCCGGCAGGTTTACCCAGGTCAATGTCGATTCGATTGACGAGCAGTCTCCCTCGCCCGTTTCCATGATGCCCACAGCCCTGTTGGACACATTGACACGCGACGAGATTCTCGACCTGGTGGCCTATCTGCGTTCCGGCGGCGACCCCAACGACGAGGCATTCAAATAGGCCACCGATTGATCCGTGGCGAGCGTTGCCCGGCTGCGGATTTTCATCCGAGGACGTGCATCGCCGCGACACTCATGATGAGACTGCCTTTGGTTGCAACCGCACGGCTGAAACGATCTGATCGACACCGACCTGGAGTCCTTGATGGAACCGCTTGACTTAACCGAATACGAATGGAACACGGTCGTGCGTCCCTTGACGATCGACGACTTCGACGCGTTGGTCGCGATGCAAGCTCGTTGCTTTCCGGGGATGCAGCCGTGGGAGCGGGATCAGATCGAAAGCCAGCTCAAGATTTTTCCGGAGGGTCAAATCTGCATCGAAATCGACGGCAAGCTGGCAGCCTCGTCGAGCAGTTTGATTCTGGAGAACGACCCCAACCTGGAGTGGCACAATTGGAAGGCCGTTGCCGATGAAGGCTACATTCGCAACCACAAGCCCAAAGGGGATACGCTGTACGGGATCGAGATCATGGTGGATCCCGAGTTTCGCGGCATGAAGCTTTCGCGTCGCCTTTACAATGCGCGGAAGGAGCTTTGCCGCGAACGCAATCTGGCTCGAATGATCATTGCCGGCCGGATTCCCGGTTATCACAAGTACGCCAGCGAAATGACGGCGCGGGAGTACATTGACAGGGTGGTTGAGAAAGAGATTTTCGATCCGGTCCTGACCGCCCAGCGTGCCAATGGATTTGCCGTGCAGGGCTTGATCCCGAATTACTTTCCTTCCGACGTCGACTCGGCCGGCCATGCGACCTATTTGGAATGGAAAAACCTGGACTTTGTTCCGGGCGCCAAACGTCGATTTCATCATGCGTACGAACCGATTCGCGTGAGCGTCGTGCAATACCAGATGCGGGCTATCTCGAGTTTCACGGACTTCGCGACCCAGTGTGAATTTTTTCTGGACACCGCGTCCGATTACAAGAGTGATTTTGTCCTGTTTCCAGAGCTGTTTACGACTCAGCTGTTGTCGTGTGTTCACGCGCATCAGCCGGGCCAGGCTGCCAGGAAACTGGCGGAATTTACGCCGCAATATCTCGAGTTCTTTACGGAGATGGCGGTCAAGTATGACGTCAACGTCATTGGCGGCTCGCAGTTTGTTATCGAGCATGGCACGCTCTACAACGTGTCCTACCTTTTTCGTCGCGATGGTTCGATCGGGAAGCAGTACAAGATCCACATTACTCCCAGCGAACGGAAATGGTGGGGCGTGAACCCGGGTGATACCGTCGAAGTATTTGATACGGACTGCGGTCCGATTGCCATTCAGATCTGTTATGACATCGAGTTCCCGGAGTTGACGCGGATTGCCACGGACAAGGGGGCTCAGATTGTCTTTGTTCCCTTTAACACGGACACGCGGCACGGCTACCTGCGTGTGCGGCACTGCGCGCAGGCACGCTGCATCGAAAACCACCTCTATGTGGCGATTGCTGGCTGCACGGGCAACCTGCCGTTTGTCGAGAATGCCGACATTCACTACGCCCAGTCCGGGATTTTCACTCCGGCAGATGTTGAATTCGCCCGCGATGCCGTCGCCGCGGAATGTAATCCCAATGTTGAAACCTTGATCATCCATGATCTCGACTTCGAGATCCTCCGCCGCCATCGTGAATCAGGCTCGGTACAGAATTGGAATGATCGTCGGCGGGATCTCTATCAGGTCGTCTATCAGGATGATGGCAAGCCGCGACAGGTGTGACGCGGGGCGTCTGACGTCACGCTGACCAACACGCGTTGCGAGGCCATCGGCATCGGCAGCATATCGCCCCGATTTCCGCGGACACGTTCCGACCGGCGACAACGACAGCGGCAGCGGCAGAGGTGCGACCACGCGGGCGATCGTCAGACCTGACAGCACATGGAGTTTCCGGCATCATGACACGTTCCGAATTCGAGCGACCTTGGGAAGAACTTTCGCGGCTGGCCGGGGAGGGGTCGTCGTTGGAGCTTGAGACATTTCTCGAGAACCTGCCGGCGGGTGACGTCGCGCTCGCCATGTCGCGATTGCCGGAAGACGAGCAGACCCTCGTCGCCTCGCTGATCGCGCCGGAATTCGCGGCGGATGTCGTCGATCAGCTGGTCGACGTGCATGCTGCCGAACTGATCGAATCGATGGACGCGACCACCGCCGCGGCGATCCTGGATGTCATGCCCAGCAACCGGCAGGCCGATCTGATCGGCGACCTCACGGATGCCGATGCAGCGGCGATTCTCGATGAAATGGATCCCGAAGAGGCTGCGGACGCCCGCCGGCTATCGCAATACGAAGACGACGTGGCCGGCGGCCTGATGGTCACCGAACTGCTCAAGTATGCCGAACACCTGACCGTTGGCGAGGTGATCGAAGACATGCGGCAACGGATGGAAGAGTACCGCGACTTCGACGTCCAATACGCCTACGTTTGTGATCCGAAGGGTCGCCTGACCGGTGTGCTGCGGTTGCGTGACCTGTTGTTGTCCGGCGACGCCAAGTGCATCGCCGATTTGATGATTCGAGATCCGGAATCGATCAACCACCGTGCGACGCTGGACGAAGTGCTGGATTTCTTCGATAACCACCACTACCTGGGCGTGCCGGTCGTTGACGACCGGTCCCGTTTGCTGGGGGTGGTGAGGCGAAACGCCGTCGACTATGCCCGCAGTGAGCGCCAGGACAATGATTTTCTAAAGACCCAAGGGATTGTCAGCGGCGAGGAAATTCGGACGATGCCGTTATGGCGGCGCTCGCGCGGCAGGTTGGCTTGGTTGAGTGTCAATATTCTCTTGAACGTCATGGCGGCCAGCGTGATCGCGTTCTTTCAAGAAACGTTGTCGGCCGTCATCGCGTTGGCCGTGTTTCTGCCAATCATCTCCGACATGAGCGGCTGTTCCGGCAGCCAGGCGGTGGCGGTCAGTCTCCGCGAGCTGTCGCTGGGACTTGTGCGAACCGACGAACTTATCCGCGTCTGGCTCAAGGAGGTTGCCGTCGGCATGATCAACGGAATAACGCTGGGGTGCTTGATTGGAATCGTGGCCTTGCTGTGGCAGGGAAATCCGTATTTGGGACTCGTGGTGGGGGCGGCGCTCTGTTTGAATACGATGGTGGCTGTCTCGATTGGCGGTTTAATCCCGCTGGTCTTGAAGCGTCTGAACGTCGATCCAGCCATTGCTTCCGGACCGATTCTGACAACGGTTACCGATATGTGCGGCTTTTTTCTGATCCTGGGAATCGCCACCGCCATGCTGAAGTATTTGGTGACGTAAATGCCCGTTCTGATGTTGCGCGGCTCTACATGCCGAAGGCATGCCAACTTGTCACCCCGGGCCGTTTGCCTGCCGCCGCTGCGCGGCGAATCAACGCAATATCCACGGTGGCGCTTGACCTGTTTCCGTCAGCGGGAACTCATCCCCAGGTAGAGTCGACTCTGGCGTAGCATTTCCTGCCAGTCGCCGTCGTAGAGATTCGCGTTTTGACCGTGGACAGGCCTGGCGGGCAACCACAGTTCCGGTTCGACCTGCTGCACACGGTCGAGTGATTGCAGGAATGCGCCGGGATTGAAATGCATCTGTTCCAACATCGGGATGCGATCTCGGGTCAGCTTCAGAGGGGCCTGGCCCGAAACCAGGATACGTTTTCCCTGCCAGGCAAGTTCGTAGACGGTGAGCGTGCGCTGGAACCCCTCGACCAGAATTGGTTGCAGCGGCGGCCATGTGCCGTCGCCCGGCGCACTGTCGGGCGGTACGATGTTGGCAGCGGGGCAGGCCGCGCGAATAGCTTCCCAATCCGCCTCACGCGCAATGACCGGGCAGCCCGTTTTCTCGAGCAACGCGGCGAGTCCGCCGACGGAATCCGGACCGCTGCTTGTTACCACGACGGCGCTCAGCCGCGCGAGATCGAAGCCAAGGTCCTCCAGTCGCTGTGCCAGGAACGTGAGGAATCGCGGCCCTTCGGGGGCGTCAAAAACGAGCAGGCTGCCCTGATTGGAAAAACAATACACGGCCTTTTCAGAAAAATCGCCCAGGTAATGAAGTCCCGGCAGCAATTCCTTGCGGATGCCGTCCAGGAAGTCAGCACCGTCGGCGGCATATCGGGCCGTGAGTTGCTCCATGTTCGCGATTCCAGATTCCAGCAGTGACGACCACTGCTGGGGCGAGACAGCGGCACTGATCCGCTGCTGATCAACGCGCGGGTGCCCTGGGAGCAGCAGGTCCGGTACGGGGAGCTTTTCGAGTTCGCGAAGGGTTGCCAGGTAGGCACGCGGGTCACCACGGTAGCGCGGTGCGAGGTAGGTGGAATACGTCCCCAGGTCACCGGTGAGCGTCATGATGGTATCGCCACTGAAGAGGGCCGTCCGTCCGTGGTGCTCCAGCAGGTAACAGACGCTGCCGGGCGTATGTCCGGGCGTGGCGATCACGCGGATGCGGGCCTCACCCATC
>JAUIHJ010000178.1 GCA_030432015.1 bacterium | reverse complement strand
AGTTCTTCCGCGAGGACAGCCTGGAGGTCAGCCACGGCGATTCGCCCGGATTCCAACATCTCGCGAAATTGATCCTCCGAGAAATAGGGATCCGCACCGTACACGTTATGGCCTGCCTTCACGCCCTCGTGAAAGGGAAGATGTTCGAACGCATGCAAGGTGTTGTGATGCACGAAGACCTCAATCGGTCCCTGTGCGGGTAGGAGATGGGCCACGTGCTCGATGATCTTCCGCAGCCGGCCGGCACGTGCCGGCTGCGCGCCGTGGTCGTGGATTTCGGATTCGTCCATTGCGTCCGCGTTGGGCTTAGGATGACTCATGGTGGAAGGACTCAGGTGGCTGTTGCGAGGCGTTATCGATGCGGCCCAGGTGCTCTTTCCGTGTCGCTTGCAGCGTTTCCCAGGGGGACGGCCGGCTGGTTGTTGTGTGTCCGGGAACACTCCGCCAGAACCGTCATGATTGCTGCAGCTCAGTTTCTTTCGCGAAGGCAGCCTCGGCGGCACGAACGGCCGAAATGAGCCGTTTCTGATCGGGGCGCGCGACCAATAAGGTGCGGAAATCGTCGGATTGCAGCACGCAGGTCAACCTGGCCAGCAGTTGTCGATGCTGGTGCACGGTGGCACAAATAATCAGGAACAACGTGTCGACAGGCCGGCCGTCGGGCGCGTGATAATCCAAGGCGTGTTCGAGGTAACAGGCCCGCACCAGTGCCCCCGTGCCTGGTAGGACGACGGGGTATCGGGGGTGCGGGATCGCGATTCCGTACCCGATTGCCGTCCCACCGGATTTTTCTCGGGCCAGCAGCGCATCCAGCAGCACTTCGCGGTCGAACGATCGGGGGACAGGCAAGCTGTTGATCGCTTCACGAAACACCTCATAGCGATCGTTGCCGCCGACCCGCAGCGCTACCCCACCCCGTTGCAAGGAATCGGCCAGGCTTATTTCGGCGACGTGGTCTCCGTTGGAGTTCGCCAGCATGTCAGAGGCGAATCGACGATCGTGTGTGTCGGCCCATTCAAGCAACTCGGTGCGGTCGAAGCGATATTGCGAATCGACCGTGAGCGCGGGCAAGTTTTCCTGCCGCACCCACCGCGCGACGGTCTTCTCGGGGACGGAAAAAAGTTGCGCGACCTGGGTCAGGGTAAGTTGCATTCTGTCTCGCTCCGTTTCGTTACCTCGACGCGGTCTCAGCATTTGATCCCGCGTTGCACCTATAGGTATCGTTTGAATGTCGCACCGTGAAGCCGGTTTTCGGTTACAAATCTGTAAGCTTTGCGATGGCGGGCCGCGTAGAATTACAATTCCGTAAGGAACGTCCTGCCTGCCCTCGAAAAATCCGTTTCAGTGCGAGATAACAGACTCTGACGTGTCGTAGACTCCGGGATCATTCTGCCACCGCTCGACCACAACCGCCGCGACACCTATGAATCTACTCCTCGTTGAAGATGATGCCCTGCTGGGAAAGTCGGTTCAGCGAGGGCTCTCGGACGCGGGTCACCACTGCCAATGGGTGACTGCGGGGGCGGACGCTGTGAGGCAATCACAAGCCGCGCCGTACGATGTGATCGTGCTCGACATCATGCTGCCGGATATCTCCGGATTCGAAGTATTGCGGCGACTCCGCAGCGAACAGAATGAAACTCCGGTGCTGGTGTTAACCGCATTGGGCTCCGTCGACGAGCGCGTTAACGGTCTCAATGCCGGCGCCGACGACTATCTGGTTAAGCCATTCGCATTTGCCGAACTCGTTGCCCGACTGGATGCCCTGGCGCGCCGCGCCGGAAAGGCGATCAAGACCGAACTTCGTGACGGGCCGTTGATGCTGGACCTTAGGACGCGCCGCGCGACACGTGACGGACAGGAGATTGAATTGACGCCCACCGAGTTTGGTCTGCTGGAGTTCCTGATGCGCAACGCCAATCGAACCGTGACCCGCCGGATGCTCTGCGAGCATCTGTGGGATGCGAACTGGGAAGGCGTGACCAACGTAATCGAGGTCCACATCAACCGCTTACGTGCAAAAGTGGATCGCGGCTATGACCAGCGGCTAATCCACACCGTGCGAGGAGTTGGCTATGCCTTTCGCACAGAGTAAGAAATCGATTACACGTTCGCTTCGATTTCGTCTGATGATCTGGAATGCGGCGGTGGTCGTCGTGACGGCAAGCGTCACACTGATTGCACTCCGCGAAGGAGTTCGCATTACGCTTATTCGCGAACTCGACCAACTGTTGCAGGAGGACCTGCGTGAAATCGAGATTGCCTTGCGAGAACACGAGGAGACAAACACGCTCCACGAGCAGCTCGACCGCAAGGATGCCGGCCATGCGCAGCACAAATGGTTTGCCAGCCTGGCAAGCACCGATGGCGCTGTGCGGTACCAGTCCAAGCATGCGCCGCCATCGAAGGTCTGGGTCAACGCGATCAACGCTTCCGCGCGGACCGTGGATGAATGGCGCTTGTTGGCGCAGGATGTGACCGCCGAAGATATGGTCATCCGTGTCGGGGCATCGTTAAATTCGATCAATGCGGACGTCGCGCGACTCGACCGCCTCGTGGCATTGGCCGTTGGCGGCGTCCTGCTGATTGCGCCGCTTTGCGGCTATTGGCTGGCTGGTCGAGCGACCCGACCGCTGGCGCAGATCATTGAGACGACATCGGGGCTACGGCCCTCGCAGCTCGACGAACGTCTGGAAAACCGCGGCACCGGCGATGAACTGGATCAGTTGTCGGAGGCCTTCAATCGCTTGCTCGATCGGATTGGCAATTACCTCCAGGAACGACGGGATTTTCTCGCCAATTCCGCACACGAACTGCGTACGCCGCTGGCCGCGATTCGCAGCAGCATTGAAGTCGCTCTTGACGGTGGGCGTACCAATGAGGAATACCAGGACTTGTTGGCGGAAATTATCGACGAGTCTGCGAGCCTGGAACTCCTGGTCAATCAGCTGCTGCTGCTCTCCGAGACGGAAACCGAACGTTTGAAGGTGGACAAGCAGCAGGTCGACCTGAGCAACTTGGTCGAGAAAGCGCTGGACATGTTCGGAGGCGTCGCGGAGTTTCGAGAGATTCAACTTGTCTGTACGGCATTGCCAGCGATCGTCGTTTACGGCAACGAGCAACATTTGCGGCAGGTCATCTACAACCTGCTAGACAACGCGTTGAAGTTCACGCCCAGCAATGGCCGTGTCGCGGTTCAGTTGACAATCGACTCGCAAGAAGATGTGATCGTGTTTGCGGTGAGAGATTCTGGTCCCGGAATTCCACGCGACGAATTGCCGCATGTCTTCGATCGCTTCTTCCAAGGGTACAGGCCACGAACCGGATCGGCAGAGCAACGCGGCACCGGATTGGGGCTCAGCATTTGCCAGGCCATCGTCCGTGCGCACGACGGAAGGATCGACGTCGATAGCACGCTTGGCGAGGGGACGTGTTTCACCGTGCGATTGCCGCGCGGTGGATGTCGCGACGCGCCTGCGCCCTCCGCGAAGGTATCCGGCTTGACCATGCAGACTGCGACGTAGCACGGCCAGGCCCTGCGCTGCGGAGGGGCACTCGACGTCTGATCTGGTGCTCGAAATGCCAGAATTCGGTACCATGGAAATCCTCCAGAGACGGCCACATCGACGGTCCTGCAACCAGGAGTTAGCACATGCCCCCAAAAGCCTCGATACCATCCAACTGGGGCGTACCTGCCCTGTTTCGTCAGCGACTAGGCGACGTCGCCGGGCGACAGCGGGCCATGTCCGCCGACGGACACCTGTTGTTGATTCTTCACGAGCTACCAAGCCAGGATTCGGCCGAGCGGAATCTGCGGCTGTTCTGGCGGGCGCCAGATGATACTTGGACTTCAGATTGTCTGGGGACTGGGATCGCGGCGCTCCAGTCGCACCTGACAGAATATTCGAAGGCTGTCGACTACCTCGATAAATGCGAAGCCGAAGCAATTGGTTCGGAAGCGTATTTTCGCGTGCGGCATGCCATCACTCCCCTGCGCCGCGCCGTGCACAACATGCACAAAGCATTGCAGGCGGGGCGGGAAACGGTGCCCGAAGATCGCGAATTGATTTCCTGCCGAAATCAAGCCGACACCATCGAACGTGCCGCAGACCTGATCTATGAGGACGCCGAGCACGGCTTGCAGTATGCCATTGCCCGACAGGGAGAACAGCAGGCGATCGCCGCGCATCGCCTGAATATTTTGGCGGCCCTGTTTTTGCCCCTGGCGACCGTTGCGGCAGTCTTTGGCATGAACATGCCACATGGGCTCGAACACGTTATCGAACCCTGGTTTTTCTGGATCGTACTCGGTTTCGGGATGGCGATGGGATTTCTCGTGAAGGCCTTTGTCGCCCCGCCCGGACGTCGCGCGCGGAAAGATAAGTATTCGGTCGGATTGCGCTCGAAGTAACCCGCCGAAACATCAGCGATGCCGCCACCGCACAATGTCACGTTTTCGCGTCTTCCCCGTTGGTTGTCAGCCAACGACATCCTGGTACGATGAGCAAGGTTTAACCGGCGCGATGTCGAGCGAATCAGGTTGGGGTTGAGGTGAAGTTCGGCAAGTGCCCAGAGCAACGATTTCCACACTGGATCATGGCGAATGAAATTTGCGATTTGTAACGAGACGTTTCAGGACTGGCCTTTCGAGCGAGCGTTTAAGTTTGCTCGCGAACTGGGGTATACGGGGATCGAATACGCGCCGTTCACGATGAATAAGAACGCGTATGACATCACGGCGGCGCAGCGGGCTGAGGTTCGGCGACAGGCAGAGGATGCCGGGCTTGAACCGATTGGACTGCACTGGCTGCTGGCATTTACCGAAGGTTATTACCTCACCAGTCCCGAAGCCGAAGTCCGCCAACGCACCGCCGACTACCTCGCCGAACTCGCCAGGCTCTGCCGCGATCTCGGCGGTAAGATCCTGGTACTTGGCTCGCCAATGCAACGCAACCTGCTGGCGGGGATCGATCACGATCAGGCCCTGCAATTTGCGGCCGACGTCATCCGCCAAGCCATTCCGACCATGGAAGCGTGCGACGTCACGCTAGCGGTTGAACCATTGGGACCCGCGGAAGGCGACTTCTTGCTAACCGCGGCATCGGGTATCGAGTTGATTGATTTGGTTGATTCGCCCAACTGCCAACTCCATCTGGATGTCAAAGCAATGTCGAGCGAAAGCAAGCCAATTCCCGAGATCATTCGCGACAGCGCCGACCATCTCGTGCACTTTCACGCCAATGACGCCAATAAGCGTGGGCCGGGCATGGGCGAGATAGATTTCGTTCCGATCCTGCAAACGCTACGCGACATTGACTACGACGGCTGGGTCTCGGTCGAAGTGTTCGATTACGAACCCGGCGTTGAAGCGCTGGCAACGGAGAGCATTGAGTATCTCCAAGCGTGCGCGGCGCAACTGAAATAAGTGGCCGCCGGGTCCGTCGCCAGACGCGGACTTCGATGCGCTGGCGAGCGTTTTGCCGGCAAACGATCTTCGATCTTCGATCTTCGATCTTCGATCTTCGATCTTCGATCTTCGATCTTCGATCTTCGATCGCCGGGCGATTGGCGGTGCGGCGTTACGCGCCGGCCTTCAGTTCGGCCAAATGTTGCGCAGTCCCGACCAGGCGATCCCAGTTCTCGTGAATATATTCGGGTGGACCGCCGATCTGCGCCACCGTCTGCGCCAACAGTTCCGTCGGTACCATTTCGATGGCATCCCAAGGGCAGACGAGCAACTCGTAGGGGTTCGTCTTCTTTTGCGGGATGTGCACGCAGACTTCGCAGCCAACGCAGCGTTCCAAGTCAATCTCGCACCATGACTGGCTACCTTTGACGCCCAACTTCATGGTCCGCATTTCGATGCAATCGACGGGACAGACTTCGAGGCAAGATTCACATCCGGTGCAGTTATCGGCATTGATAACGGCAACTTCCTTCGGCAACTTCTTGCGGGGCCCTTTTTTGGCCATGGAACAACCCTTGGTCTCACGATTCCGGTCAAGTCGCCGCGTGGCCCACCAGTGGGCTCGGCGAGGTAGTGTGTCGCATTATCGGTCCATCGTGGCCGCCGCCGGGCAGCGTTAAACTTAACCCCGGCAACCAGATAGGCTGAAAATTTGGTGTTTCTGAACTGCTCAAGTATAGGTAGTCATCGGACGCCGGCCAACCAGACTGTGACCAAATGGGTGAATCCGGCCAGCCGAGGCTCGACGCAACCTGTGATTTGTAGGCGCCTCACGCCTGCTGTCAATCGGTCAGTTTCACCCCCCATTTCCGATTGCGGGCTGATTTGCGGGATCATTCCGGAATGCTCTCGCCTCGAATCACGTCCTGAAACGTTTGCCGGGCACGCACGAGGTGCGGCTTACCGTCCCTGAGCAAGACTTCCGCTGCCATCGGCTTGGAGTTGTAATTGGACGACATCACGAACCCATACGCTCCGGCGCATTCAATCACCAGAAAGTCCCCCACTGCAGCTACCGGCAGCGAGCGACTCGCGACGAAGCCCCCTTCCTCTTGCGTGAAAATATCCCCCGACTCACAGAGTGGCCCCCCCACAACCACATCCTGCAGTTTCGGATCAGGGTTGGCTTCGTGGGCACAGATCGACATGGGATGGTACGCGCCGTAGAGAATCGGACGGGCCAAGTTGTTGAAGCCGGCATCCACCAGATAAAAAAGGTTCTTACCCATCTGCTTGATCGCGCGAATCTCCGTGATCAAATAGCCGCATTCTGCCGCGAGGTACCGGCCAGGCTCGATTTCGAGCGAGATCTTGTGTCCAAATTCTCCTTCCAATCGCTTGCGCGTCGCATCCCACAACTCGTAATAGCGGGCCAGATCGACGGGTTGCTCGTCTCCACGATACAACGTGGGCAATCCACCTCCGGCACTGATTGTGGTGATGCTGCGGCCGATGCCGCGTGCCGTCGTTTCCAGGGCGCTGCAGACCTGTGCCAGGTGGTCCAGGTCGGTGCCCGAGCCGATGTGCATGTGCAGGCCGGTCACGGCCAGGCCGTTTCGGTCAGCTCGTACGAGGCAATCGTCGACCTGGTCATGCCAGATCCCGTGTTTGGATTGCTCGCCGCCGGTGTTGGTTTTCTGGCTGTGGCCGTGTCCGAAACCGGGGTTGATCCGCAACGTGATATTTCGACCTGGCGCACGCTCGCCATACTGGTCGATCATCGTTGGCGAGCCGCAATTGACGTGAATGTCATGTTTGACGAGCAGATCGAGTGTTGGGGTGTCGAAGATATCGGCCGTGTAGACAATCTCGGCGGGCTCTTTACCGTCGACATACCCGGCAGCAAAGGCACGCTGGATTTCGAACGCACTGACCGCGTCGACCACCGCGCCCTGACGGCGGACCCAATCCAATACCGCCAGATTCGAATTTGCTTTCTGGGCATAACGAACTACGTCAAAGGCATGCAAGTCGGCAATCCGCTCCGCGATCTTGGCAGCGTCGTAAACATACGTCGGAGTGCCGAACGAATGGGCCAGGTTTTGCACCGAAGTGCCGTTGATTTCGGTTCGCACGGTCGAGAATGTCTGCACGGCGGACATGGAAACGGTTCCTGATAGTTAGAATTTCGTCAACATAACGACGAGTGTCGCGCTGCGACCAGCAGCGGACTGCGCCCCGACGATCATGGTAACGGATTGAAGACCAAGACGCCCGGCTTTGAAAAAAGCCGGGCGTCTCGGGGAGGTACATAAGAGGTTTGCGAATCAGACACGTAGAATTAGAATTCGTTCGCGCCGGATTGCATTTGTGCGACCTTGCCGATCAGGCTCAGCACGGCTTCGCCCACTTCAACCCGATAGCGAATGCCCCGGTCAATGGCCTCTCCGGTGATCGAAATCTTGTCCTTGCCGTCCGCTTCCTGTAACGCGCTGGCCATGGCGGCCACGATCGGTTCCGTTTGAAACGTTGAAGCAAATTGCAGGATGTTCCCAAGCGAAACGGTCAGTGCTATCGGTGGTCCCGACGTTTCCGCGGCTGCGGAGTCGTCAATAACCTTCTTCAAGAGCTCGGTGCAATCCTTACCGAACGCCACATACGCCGCCGTTTTTCCGGTACCGACAACCACGTTCAGGCGGTCACCCAACACGCGGCGGGCATCCCGCTCGTCTTCCGGAATGGGCACCGTAAAGGTGTGCAGGTCGACGTCGTTGTGCTTGGCAGCATTGAACGTGATGTTATCCAACTCCGCGCCGGCATCGGCTTCTTTGGCCAATTTAACGAGCTTCTTCAATTCCGCTTCGACGGCACGGCCATCAGCGACGTATCCCCCGGCGACAAACTGCACGGCGTCGGAATCCAGCAGGACGGCTGCGCCACCGTTGACGCGTCCCGTTTCTAACGTGGCTGCCAGGATATCGACCATCGATTCGACGAATTCTTTGGCCAGCTTTCGTACTTGCTCATTCGGAATGTCGTCGTCTTTGTCAATCTCTTCGGCGGCACTGGTCCGCAAGACTTTTAACATCTCCAATGCTTGCGTTTTATCCTGGCCGGTCACCAGCGACGTGACATGCAGGGTGGCTGCAGCGTTTGGCAAGAGGAAGCCAGAGAAGTCGGATTTTGCGCTGGTTGAAGTCGCAACCTGTTTCGCCAGCTTGCTGCCGTCCAACGCCGTCACGGAGAAATCGAGGTAGGTTTTTCCATCAGCTTGGTCGACGCCCCATCCGACGGTCACTTCGTCTGCCTCAGCCATGAACCGTTCGAGGCTCTCGATGGATTGGCGGCCCAGGTTCTCTTGCAGTTCCTGTTCATCTTCGCCAGCCGCCTGGCTGGCCATGGCTTGCTCGAAACCTTTCTTGATTTCGGACAGCGCCATTTGCCGCAACTCCTGCGGAATGCTTTGCATGCCGACGCGAATCCCGATGTTGTATTGCTCGTTCAGGCCGCCCAGCATTTTCGTCGGGTCTTCGGGCAATCCCTTCAAGTTTGCGGTCGAATCAGAAATGAAGGCCCAGCCACCCTGCGACTTGATGAAGATGTCGCGTTGGAGCGAGAGCTTGCGAACGCCCCCTCCGACGTCTTCCAACTCGCCGACCGAGTCCTCGATCTTGGTGACAACTTGATCAAAATCGCTGACCGCCACGAAGGCGACCCCGACCGGTGCGTTGCCAACAATGTTGATGTAGATGCCCGACGGCTTGGTCGTATCGAGGCCGCCGATGTATTGGCCCGCCATCAAATTGATGAATCCGCCCAATTCCGGAGCGCCCGCCGCCTTGGTGAGGTAATTGATGTCTCCCAACAAGGTGTCTGTACTGGCGATGGAGACCACGAGGGCCGGCTTTTGACCGTCCGTCTGAGCCAACGTCGGCGCGGTTGGCGCCAGCATGAGCGTGGCGACGGTGGCCAATGTCGTGGCCAACGTCAAGCAATTTCGATAAAGCGTCTTCACGTTTGGGTTCTCCCTAGTCATCTTCATTGTGATGTGTGTGGTGGTGAGCAATCCGCTCGGACAGTGGGTGTGCGAATTTGCGTTCGCAGTACGATTCTTTGGGCTGGCTATCCCCAATGGCGCCTTCGCAGTCTTTCGTCGTCTAGCCAGTTTAAGTTGGCGATCCTTAGCCTCGGCGCGGCAAATTGGCGCAACTTCAAGACATACGCTGTGGGTAACCATCGCACTCGCCAACTCGGATTCTTAGCGTTAACAAAGCGTCAGGGACATCCCCGCCCTGCCGGCGGCGCTAAAAATTCCGCAATATCGTAGGCTCCGGCACCAGAATACGAATTATTAGGTTGACCCCGCCAATTCAAACGCGACGCGGCTCAAGTACTACTCCCAGAAGGTACCCGTAAGTTTCACAGAAAGTCATCGTTGAATTGGCGGCGGTTGTGCAATGAAAACCAGGCAGCACAAACCTGCTTGCTGCCTCCTGATCTACCGGTTTGTAAGTTTCATTCCGGCGAACAACCAGGCAGGCCCCGCGGGTGCACCGTATCCATCGGAATTCGCGATCCCGCGCGTGACGGCATCGGCGCATAAACTGTCCGTCTCCACGGAAATCCGTCGATTCAAGCTGATTCGAGCGACCTGATTCGATTCAGCGGAAATGCAATGAGCACGGTCGTGACCTGAAACCGCCCTTTTGCTTTGGGCCAAGTCGGATGGCAGGTGGGGACGCCAAGACGTGCGCGTGTGTCAGCCAAGTGGCTTAGCGTTCGCGGTAGACGATGCGACCCTTGGACAGGTCGTACGGCGAAAGTTCGACTCGGACTTTGTCGCCCGGCACGATCCGAATGAAATGCTTTCGCATCCGGCCGGCAACATGCGCTAAGACCTCGGTCCCGGTATCCAACTGAACTCGGAATCGGGTATTTGCCAAGGCTTGCGTCACGGTGCCCTCGACTTCGAGTGCTTCTTCCTTGTTCTTTTGCGCCACAAAGTTCCTCCAAAAAACATCTGAATTGGTATTTTCCACCCCATATCCTGGTGGATGGGTCGACTTTGGTCAATAGAGGCAGTCTTGGGGAACCGGGCCTTTTGTTTTTTCGAATGCATATTCAGCCCAAACCAAGGCCCAAGGCGTCCGCTTCGACGTTGTGCCACGAAGCCGCTGCGTGGCTCTTGAGCAGCCAGCCCACTGATTCCTGGGTCTTGCACCCCCCCGGCTGCAACCTAGCATGCCCTCGGCATGCGCAAAAGGCGCAACTCCGATGCGGACGCGTCGGGTTACGAGCCGCGCCATTTGAAAATCACACGAGCCACGGTTTGGGGGAGTTTTCGCGAGGTGCCAGTCGATCTGCCCTTGTTTTGACCGCTTGGCCATGGCGTGCCAGAAACCATTCCCACGCAACGAATTCATTCCCCCAATCCAGTCGCGATGGCCGCCAAAATGAAATCGATCGATTCGATTCCCACAGACAACCGAATCGTCCCGCCGGAGATTCCCAGTGCCGCTCGTGCGGCGGGAGTTAGCCCGCGATGACTGGTGGATTCGGGGTGGCTGAGCGTGGTGGCGGTTTCGCCCAGCGAGGGGGAAAAGGGGAGTTGGGAGGCACGGGTAATGAACGCATCTGCAGCCGGGCGTCCACCCGCAAGTTGAAACGTTACCACCGACCCGAACTTGTCGCCGAATTGTCGCGCGGCCAGTTCGTGGTGCGGGTGAGCGGGCAGACCGGGGAAATCGACCGCGGCGACGCCCGCGTGGCTCGCCAGGAACGTGGCCGTACGAAGGGCGTTGCTAAAGGCGCGTTCGGCCCGCAGGTGGAGGGAAGCCAGTCCACGGGCGGCCAACCAGGACTCGAACGGGCCACTTGCCAGGCCCCAGGCGGAGAGTGCCATGGGGACCCGTTCCCAGTCTGCCGAGCGTCCGCAGAGCAAACCCAGCATGACATCGCTGTGCCCATTAATCATTTTGGTGGCGCTTTCCACGACAAAATCCGCACCCAACGCCAACGGCTGGCAGAGAATCGGGGTCATAGCGAGTGTGGTATGGCTTGTCGGCGCGGGTCTTGTGGGGGCCGCTTGGTTATCCGAGTCCCTCTCAACCACAGCTGACGAAATGTACAGAAATTGCCTCAAGATTGACGACTTTGCCAAATGCTCAGACGACCTCGCGCAAGCGAGGGACTATGCCTTTTCCTCCGGGCGCGAGTTCGGTCTTGCTGTCGGCCTTATTCCAATCCCCCTAGCTTGGGGCGCGGCCTATATCTGTCTCTGGCTAACCCGCTGGGTGCGGCGCGGATTTCAGAAGGACGCCATTCCGGTTTATGATTTAAAAGACGGTCGCCTTAAGTGAGGCTATTGGCTGCGGCGTTATTCTTGGCAATCCCGGCCCAGGCGTCAG